>JAYVRC010000419.1:0-17139 GCA_043776615.1 Sphingobacteriia bacterium | reverse complement strand
AGCAAATCGATCTACATATAAACTCATACCAGTTATTTGGTTACTTAAAAACCAAGTACCTTGAAGATTTTTCTTTTCATCTTTTTTAGTTAATTCTTTTGATCTATCATTATGAGCTTTAATGATGGTATTTATTAGCTCAACGAATTTAATTTCAGCATCTTCACGTGCTCCATATATTTTATTAAACAATTCAAAAAGTACAGTAGCATTCGCAACAAGCCGAACAAAAAAATGTTGGTCTTTGCCATCAGTTTTTATTTGATTAGTAGTACAAGCAGCTATAATTGTTTGATGAAGTTTAAACTGATTCACTTGAAAAAATTAGTTAGTTAAAAATTGATGCACTTAAATATTTAAATGCTTCCATAGCACCAAGATATTCGCATGTGCGTGCACCAGCTTTATTTGCATTGGCAATTATTTTTTCCCAATCAGTATAGTTTAATTCATAAATCTGCTGATTAGAATAATTACTCAACTGAAATAAAACAGCTCCAACAAAAGCGTCACCTGCACCAGTTGTATCCACTGGAGTAATAGGAATACTTTTAACTATATATTGTTTGCCATTTAATCCAATTAAAGTTCCATCCTTACCCAAAGTAATTGCAAAAATACTCTTTGTTTGTTGCAATAATTGTTCAGTGGCACTTTCAAGCGTTTGGGTGTTTGTAATTAACATGGCTTCTTCATCGCTGACTTTAAAAAAGTTGCAATGCTTTAATAAATGCCAAGATTGGTCAATAAAAGTTTGGGTATTATTTTGAAAAAGAAGGTGACGATAATTAGGATCAAAGCTGATGAATATATTGTGATAAATGGCTTTATCTAATAAATGCAAATACGCTGTTTGTAACGGTCCGGGTAAAAATGCTGTTGCAGATCCAAAATGAATGATGCTCACATCACGCAAATCAATTGCATCAATATCATCTTTAGTTAATTGGCCATCGGCACCTCTATTAAAAACAAAATCACGTTCACCATTTTCCATTAAAGAAACAAAAGCGAATGTGGTAAAATGATTATTATCTGTAAGCATCGATCTAGTTCCTACACCAAAAGAATTCATAACATCAATCAACTGTTTTCCAAAGGGATCGTTGCCAACTTTAGCAGCTAATTCTACATTACCTCCCAAAGCAGCAATTGCAGCAGCAACGTTGGTGGGTGCTCCTCCTGGCTTTTTTAAAAAATTATTTCCTTCAGATAATGAAGTTCCTTTATCGGTACAAATCATATCTATTAAAGCTTCACCAACGCATAATATTTTCATAATTCAATTTTCATAAATCAATTATCAATCTTCAATCTACTATTCAAAATCTTTATTATCAGATTGAAGACTGAAGATTGTAGATTCCAGATTTTAATGCCCTCCGCTTTGTAACACAATTTCTTCATCAGCTGGTTTTTCATCTTTAATGAGCATGGTTGAAGCACAAGCCAATAATAACAATACTCCTCCAAATGCAATGGCTTTTCCTGGGTCATTATCTAAAAAATGGTTAAGTATAAAACCAAATGTAGTGGTTTGTAAAATCATTGGAATTACAATCATCATATTAATAATACCCATGTACACGCCATACCTTTCTTTTGGAATATCATTTACCACCATTAAATATGGTACGCCCATCATACTTGCCCAGGCAATACCAAAACCAGTCATCGGAACAAACAATAAATATTTATTGTCTATATAAGGAAATAATAACAAAGCAATACCCGCCATTAATAAACAAATAACATGTACTTTTTTTGGACTGTATTTTTTAGTCATGTAAACTAATCCAAAAGCCGATAAAAAAGTAATGATATTATACCAACCATTTACCAATCCTGCCCAACCAACTGCTTCTTCGTATAAATTTTTATTTGCTTGTGGGGATGTTTTCCAAACCGATTGAGCAATACTTTTAGAAGCGTTTTGCCAATAGCAAAATAGTGCATACCATTGAAATAAATACACCAATGCCAATTGCCACATCACTTTGGGCATATCTGCAATTGCAGAAAAAATTTCAATGAATGGCTGCATTACACCTTTTTTATTAGCTTTAAGCGCAGCAAGTTCTTCATCTGTTGGTGGAATTTCTGGTGTTTTGGTTATGCTCCACAATACTGAACTAATAGAACAAATAGATCCTAAAAAGAAAGATCCAAAAACCCAGTAAGGAATAGCGCCGTGTTTGCCCGGAATATATTTTTGAAAAATAAATAAGGAGATATTGGCCAATGTAATTCCAAGGCCAGTAAAAAAGCTTTGCGTTAAAAAACCAGAAGCGTGTTGAGATGGAGGTAATTTATCAGCAATAAAAGCGCGATAAGGTTCCATAGCAGTATTGTTGGCTGCATCTAAAATCCAAAGTAGTCCACCTGCCATCCAAAGAGAACTACTAAATGGATAAATAAATAAACATAAACTGCAAAATAATGCACCAATAAAAAAGTAAGGTTTTCTTCTTCCCCATCTTGGGTGCCAAGTTCTATCACTTAATACACCGATTATTGGCTGAATGAGTAAGCCAGTCATTGGTCCAGCTAGGTTTAACAAAGGAATTTGATCGGGTTGTGCGCCTAAAAAATCGTAGATAGGATTTACGGCACTTTGCTGTAAGCCAAAGCTGTATTGAATTCCAAAGAAACCCACATTCATGTTAATGATTTGCATGAAACTCAGGCGAGGCTTAAATATCGACATATTGCAATTGTTGGTTTCTAAAAATAGCGAATTGAGTGAACATTTTTTTACTATTTATTTTTTTGATTAATTGCAAACGATTGCAGCTAAAATCAATTCAGTGGACTATTTTCGCAATATGCAACTTGCTTTCTCCTACGATAAGAAAAAAGTTATTCAGGCACTTCGCTATCATTTTGTACAACGCCCCGAATTAAAAATATTAATTGTATTGGTAAATGTATTTGCAATAGTTTCTGCTTTTCTTTTCTATACCAAAAAAATCAGACCAGAACCTTTTTTATTGGGTTCATTTATTTGGTTGGTGTTGATGGCTACATTTTGGTATTTTTTACCGAATAATATTTACAATCGATCAGCCACTTTTAAAGACCAATTCACTATTTTTTTTAGGGAGGATGGAGTTCTTTTAGAAACAGAGCGTGGAGAAACACATTGGGAATGGGAAAAATTTAGTTCCTTTTTTGAGAGTCCGCATTTTATTCACTTGTATTTCGATTCTAAATCTTTTTTCATCGTTCCAAAAGAAGGGATGAATCAAGCATTGCAGCATGAATTAAGAGGGCTTTTGAAGTTAAGAATTAAGAGGGAAGAGTTAAGAGGGAAGAGTTAAGAGAGAAGAGTTAAGAGAGTTAAAAAACAGTGATTAATGTTAATTTATACGTATAAGTACTATATGAATTAATGGTCATTTTGTAAACTTTGCTAAATGGGCAAAGGAAGTATTCTTACTGGTAAGTGTTTTCTATTTTCAAAGGCTATTATTTATTTTCATATCAATTTTATTAAACGAAATCCTGCTTTGTATGATATTAGCTTACAGCTATTAAAATCAGGTACATCTGTAGGTGCCAATGCTGAAGAGGCTTTAGGGGCTTATAGCAGGAAAGAATTTGGTTCAAAGCTTTCTATCTCTCACAAAGAGATTCGAGAAACAATTTATTGGCTTAACTTGATAAAAGAAACCGTATCTATAGTAGATTTAAATATTGAAGACTTATTAATTAAAGCTGATGAAATTAGAAGAATTATTTCTTCAACTCTGATAACACTCAAACAAAATAACTCCTAACTCTTATCTTATATCTCTTAACTCATAATTCATAACTCTTTCTCCATCACAACATGTTCAATAGTTAATTCTACAAACGGATCTCCTTTAACATGATAACCTAGTTTCTCAAAAAAAGGAATAGATGTAATACGAGAGTGCATCAATATTTTTTTATAACGTCTATCTCTGGCAACATTTTCGGCAAAAATCATTAAAACCCTACCAATGCCCTTGCCTTGCAAGCCAGAAAAAACGGCCATTTGGCGGAGTCTAACTTCAGCTGAATTGGTCTCAACCAACATACAACAACCTTCAAGTACATCTTCATCAAAACAACCCAATAAAATATTGTTTTTTTCTTTACTCAATTCTTCTTCAGTAAAAGCCAATCCCAATGGTTTGCGCAACAGCTGATAGCGCAATGCTACCATTTGTTCGTATTCTTTGGAACCATACTGAATCATTTTTAGCGCCATCGGTAAAAATATTTACTATTAGGTTAACTAATATACCCATCATTTTTAGAAAAAAGGCAAAAAAAGACGAATAATTGGCATATTTCAGTCAGATTCTGCAATTGTGTGGAAACAAAAATTAGTTTAATCATTGCATATATGTCAAAATGTATATTTTTGCGGCAGTAATCAAAAACTTTTACAATGTCAGACATCGCTACAAGAGTAAAAAAAATCATCGTTGACAAATTAGGTGTAGATGAAGCAGAAGTTACAAATGAAGCTTCTTTTACCAACGACCTAGGTGCAGATTCTTTGGATACCGTTGAGTTAATCATGGAATTCGAAAAAGAATTCAACATTTCAATCCCTGATGAGCAGGCTGAAACCATTACTACTGTTGGTCAGGCAGTTGCTTATTTAGAGGAACACGCTAAGTAAGAAAGATCAATTAGTAAGGAATATTTTAATCCGCCTTCTTGCGGCTACTTGGCCTCGAAAGGCGGATTATAACTTTAACAGACCCCTTTTATGCAGTTAAAAAGAGTTGTCGTTACAGGTATTGGAGCATTAACCCCAATTGGCAATAATCTTAATGATTATTGGAATAGTTTGATTAATGGAGTTCCTGGAGCTGGACCAATTACTTTATTTGATGCTACAAAGTTTAAAACAAGGTTTGCTTGTGAAGTAAAGGGTTTTGATCCTACTGAGTTTATGGAGAAAAAAGAAGCTCGTAAGCTAGATCGCTTTGCACAACTGGCTTTGGTGGCTAGCGATATGGCAGTAGAAGATGCTAAAATTGATAAATTTACAATTGATATAGATAGAGTAGGCGTTATTTTCGCTAGTGGAATTGGTGGACTTAGAACTTTTCAGGAAGAAGTTATCAATTTTGCACAAGGTGATGGTACTCCTCGTTTCAATCCTTTCTTTATACCAAAAATGATATTGGACATTGCAGCGGGACAAATTTCTATGCGTCACGGATTTAGAGGTCCAAACTTTGCCGTAGTTAGTGCTTGTGCTTCTAGCACCAATGGTATTATTGCTGCTTGCGACACCATTCGATTGGGTAAAGCAGATATAATTATTAGTGGTGGATCAGAAGCAGTTATTTGCGAAGCAGGAGTTGGCGGTTTCAATGCAATGAAAGCAATGAGCGAAAGAAACGATGATCCTGCAACTGCAAGTAGACCTTATGATAAAGATAGAGATGGCTTTGTAATGGGAGAAGCAGCAGGATGCGTTGTTTTAGAAGATTATGAACATGCTATTAAACGTGGTGCAAAAATATATTGCGAAATTGCCGGTGGCGGTGCATCTGCCGATGCGTATCATTTAACAGCTCCTCATCCTGATGGATTGGGTGCAAGAAATGTAATGATTGCAGCATTAAAAGACGCAGGCATGCAACCAAACGAAATCGATTATATTAATACACACGGAACCTCTACCCCTTTAGGTGATGGCGCAGAAGCAAAAGCTATAACAGATGTATTTGGCAGTCATGCTTATAACTTAAATATAAGTGCCACCAAATCAATGACTGGTCACTGTTTAGGTGCTGCAGGTGTAATTGAAGCAATTGCGTGTATACAAAGTGTAATACACGATATTATCCCCCCAACCATAAATCATTTTACAGATGATCCTACATTAGATCCAAAATTGAATTTTACATTTAATAAAGCGCAACAAAGAACAGTGAGAGCTGCGTTAAGTAACACATTTGGTTTTGGTGGACATAATGCCTGTGTAATAGTAAAAAAATACGTAGCCTAAATAAAGTGCAATTTTTTAAAAAGTTGTTTCAATTTAAACAAGCAACTGCTTTTGAAAAGCAGTTGAGTGATATGCTGGGAATTATTCCTGGAAATATTCAGTTGTATCGTAGTGCACTTTCTCACCGATCTGTAAAAGATACTCCTGACGAAAATAATGAGCGACTAGAATTTTTAGGCGATGCAATTTTGAGTGCAATTGTAGCAGATTATTTATTTAAAAGATATCCGTATAAAGGAGAAGGATTTTTAACGGAGATGCGCAGCAAAATGGTAAATCGCCAGCAGTTAAATGATATTGCTGTAAAAATGGGACTACGAAAACTTACTTTCTACAATAAATTCGATAATGCTTTAAAAGGAAGTCAAATTTTTGGTAATACCCTAGAAGCCTTGATTGGAGCCATTTATCTCGATAAAGGGTATTTAAAAACCAAGAATTGGATTCTCAAACAAATAATTATTCCTCATTCATATGTAGAAGATTTAGAGTTGATAGACATCAACTTAAAAAATAAATTAATTGGATGGGCTAATAAAAATGGAAAGACAATAACGTTCGATTTAGCAGAAGAAAAATTAGAAGGTAATAGAAGAATTTTTACCATGAATGCGGTGCTCGATGGAGAAGTTTTTGCACAAGGAAAAGGTGGAAATAAAAAAGATGCATCGCAGGTTGCCGCACAAGTTGCAGTGGAAAAATTAGGTTTGTAGTGCATCTTTTATTTTTATAAAATCTCAGGTATAAATACGCTATAATTCTATATATAGCTTTAATAGCTTTGCTTTTCATAAAATGGCAAAGAAAGAATTCGAAGCATTAGTTGCTGAACAGAAAATACTAAATCGTATTTATATAGTACGTGGGGAGAAGATTATGCTTGATAAAGACCTAGCTGAGTTGTATGGTGTTCAAACCAAAGTATTTAATCAATCAGTTAAAAGAAATGTAGAAAGATTTCCTCGCGATTTTATGTTTCAGTTAAGTTTAAAAGAGTGGGAAAATTTGAGGTCACAATCTGTGACCTCAAAGAGAGGTGGAACAAGATATTTGCCAATGGTATTTACCGAGCATGGTGTAGCAATGCTTTCAAGTGTCTTAAATAGTAAATTAGCAATAGAAGCAAATATTAAAATTATTCGCGTTTTCACTAATATGCGGGAGTATGCACTAACTCATAAAGATATATTAGTACAATTATCTAAGTTAGAAAAAGAAGTAAAAGGAAACAGTAATGACATCGAGCAAATTTTTGAAATTTTAAAGGAGTTAATAGCGAAAGAAGCAAAACCAAAACCAAGAAAAAAAATTGGATTTAAACATTATAACTAAAATCGGATTCCTGTTTCTCAGCCCAATGACTAATGACTAATCCCCAATCTCCTGACACAATTCAATCAACACTCCATTGGTTTCTTTTGGATGCAAAAAACAAATCAATTTATTATCAGCCCCTTTTTTAGGCGTTTCGTTTAATAGGGTAAAACCTTCATTAACTAATCGCTTCATTTCTACATAAATATCTGCTACATCAAAAGCAATATGGTGCATTCCTTCGCCCTTTTTAGTCAAGTATTTAGCAATAACTCCATCTTCAGTTGTACTTGCTACTAACTCAATTTTAATATCTCCTTTTTTAAAAAAAGCGGTATGTACGTTTTCAGAAGCAACTTCTTCTACTTTATAGCAAGGTGAATTGAGCAATTTTTCGAATAATCGAACGGATGCTGTTAGGTCTTTCACTGCAATGCCTATATGTTCTACCTTTAACATTATAAATTATTTATATATTTTATTTCGATTTGAGGAAAAACAGCTTATCTAATAATATGCACTCAAAAATATAGAACCTATTGCATTACTTTTGTGTTAATTGAAAAAATAAGCAGTTCTTTATGTTGAAGTTACCCATTTACTTAGATAATAACGCTACTACTCCAATGGATCCGAGAGTATTGGAAGCGATGATCCCTTACTTTACTGAACACTTCGGTAATGCAGCTAGCCGTAACCATCCATTTGGATGGCAGGCTGAAGAAGCAGTTGATTATTCTCGCGAACAAGTAGCTAAACTAATTGGTGCAGATCCTAAAGAAATCATATTTACTTCTGGTGCAACTGAAGGCGACAACCTAGGCATCAAAGGTGTTTTTGAAATGTATGCCAGTAAAGGCAATCACATCATTACTTGTACAACCGAACACAAAGCAGTATTAGATACTTGTAAACATATTGAACGATCTGGTGGAGAGGTAACTTATTTAGAAGTTAAAGCCGATGGTTTAGTAGATTTAAAAGAACTAGAAGCTGCCATTAAGCCAACTACTATTTTAATCGCAATCATGTATGCTAATAATGAAATTGGCGTAATTCAACCTATACATGAAATAAGTGCATTGGCAAAAAAGAATGGCATTTTATTTTTCTCAGATGCGGTTCAAGCCGTTGGAAAAATTCCTGTAGATGTACATAAAGATGGTATAGATATAATGGCTTTCACTGCGCACAAAATGTACGGTCCAAAAGGAATTGGTGCATTGTATGTTCGTCGTAAAAACCCACGTGTAAAAGTTACTGCACAAATGGATGGAGGTGGACACGAGCGTGGAATGAGGAGTGGCACATTGAATGTACCAGGTATTGTTGGATTTGGTAAAGCATGCGAATTAGCACGTTTAGAAATGGCTGAAGATGCAGCTCGATTAAGTAAATTACGTGATAAATTAGAAAATTCATTGGTTCAATTAGAAGAAGCCTATGTAAACGGAAATAGAGAACATCGTTTACCACATGTTACCAATATTTCTTTTAAATATGTAGAAGGAGAAGGTTTGTTGATGGGCTTTAATAAAAATATTGCACTATCATCCGGCTCTGCTTGTACTTCAGCATCATTAGAACCTAGTTATGTTTTAAAGGCATTGGGTTTAGGAGATGATTTAGCACATAGCTCTTTGCGTTTTGGATTAGGTCGCTTTACAACTGAAGATCAGATAGATTATACAATAAAAGCAGTAAGTGATACAGTGTTGAAACTAAGAGATATGAGTCCTTTATGGGAAATGTTCAAAGAAGGAGTTGATATGGACAAAATTGAATGGGCGCATCATTAGAATTAAGAGATAAGAGATAAGAAATAAGAGATAAGAATTGTTAATGCATACTTCATAACCCTTATTTTTTACTCATGTTTTATAACATAAAAAAATTATTTATCTTCTAATTTATTATTTAACAACTAACAATAAGTATTTCATAACTAATCTTTCATAACTCATAACTCATATCTCATAATTCATAACTCATAATTCATATTTCATAACTCATAATTTATAACTCAAATGGCATATTCAGAAAAAGTAATTGATCACTACAGCAATCCTAAGAACGTAGGAACGCTCGACAAAGCAAAGAAGAATGTTGGTACTGGACTTGTAGGTGCTCCAGAATGCGGCGACGTAATGCGTTTGCAAATTGAAGTAGATGATGCTACTGGTATCATAACTGATGCTAAATTCAAAACCTTTGGATGCGGCTCTGCTATTGCTTCTTCTTCTTTGGCAACAGAATGGCTAAAAGGTAAAACCGTTGATCAAGCAGTTGCTATCGATAATATGGATTTAGTAGAAGAGTTAAATCTTCCTCCTGTAAAAATCCATTGCTCTGTATTAGCAGAAGATGCAATTAAATCTGCAATCAACGACTATCGTGTAAAAAATGGTCTAGCAGAATTAGTATTTGAAGAAAGAATTCATTAATATGGTTGCTACAGAAAACAGTATTTACGTTAGTGAAAAAGCCAAAAAGAAAGTACATCAACTGATGGAAGAAGCAGGTGTGGTGGGCGATAACAGCTATTTTTTACGCGTTGGTGTAGTGGGTGGTGGTTGTTCGGGACTAAGTTATAAATTGGATTTTGATAATGAAGTAAAACCAATGGATCAGGTGTTTGAAGACAATGGAATAAAAGTGGTAACCGATTTAAAAAGCTTCCTATACCTAGTTAATACAGAATTAGATTTTTCAGATGGATTAAATGGAAAAGGTTTCTTTTTTAGTAATCCAAATGCAAGTAGAAGTTGTGGATGCGGAGAAAGTTTCGCAGTATAATTTTTTTTGATTGATTAATTAGCCGAAGCAAATTTGTTTCGGCTTTTTTATTTAATAAGATATTCAGATGTAACTGTTCTTTTGAATTCTAAAACTTCAGGAGAAATTTTGAATCCTTGACCTCCATATCCTTTTGCATAAGTATTTATTTCTGCAACTGGATAAGAAGAATTATTTTCATCGTAGTAACTTTTTGCTCGATCATTTGTCATAAATACTAATTTTCCTAAAGACCTTTCGGCTCGCTCACATAGTTTCTTTGCTGATCTATGTGCGTCATCATAAGCTAATAAATCTGCTTCTCTAAATAAACTATCCGCTTTTGAATGTGTAAATTGAATTTGTCTTATACTATTAATCTTTGTTTCTAGTAGCATAGCAGTTAGTTGGGTAAATTGAGTTATATCATTTAATACAAAGTCTACAGATTGCTGTGCATTGAAGCCAGTAAAAACGTTTGCTCTTCCGTTGTATTCATAATGTTTATTAGCAGATATGCTGCTAGTTTTTAAATCATTCTCCGATTTGCTATATTGATTTAATATGCCAACCACCGAATCAATAGTAGTTTGAGTAAGTCTAACTGCATCTACCATTCTAGGTTGAGTAAATGAAACATCAATTGTAAGAATTACCTGATTTGGTTTTATTCTTACTTTTCCTTCACCAACAACTCTTAATGTTTCAGGTTTATTATTTGCCGTAGTACATGATGTGATAAATATTATCAATATTAAAATCATATTTTTCATAAGTTTACTGTTTTTGGTTTTGAAGAATTGGTAATACTTTCTTTTTTAGCTGGAGTTCTTGTTGTGGATTTTTTCTTCGCTTTTTTTGAGCTAGTTACTAATACAGGCATTTCGTTAGTTGTTTCTATCGTTTTTGGTGTAGTTTTTTTTGATTTTTGTTGTGCATTGGCAAAAATTCCTATACCTAATAGCATCAAAATTATCAAATAGATTCTTCTTTGCATATGCGTCTTTTTAAAAAGATGCCGAATGATAATTATTCCATAAAGTAAATTGAATTAAAGTGCTAAAAAGGCCTATTTCATCAATAAAACTTTAGTTTTGATGTATGTGGATGATTTGTAAAAAAGAATGGCAACAATTCTTCAGTTCTGTAACTGGGTATCTAGTTTTAGGCATTTTCTTACTCATCACGGGGCTGCAATTATTTGTATTTCCAGATTCTAGTTTATTAAATTTTGGCTATGCTAACCTCAATGGTTTTTTTGCTTTAATGCCTTGGCTTTTACTTTTCTTGATTCCCGCTATCACAATGAGAAGTATTGCAGAAGAAATGCGTACTGGTAGTTTTGAAATTTTAAAAACGTTGCCATTAACAGCCAATGATATTGTTATCGGAAAATTTTTAGGTGTATTGCTCATTGTTTTGGCAACTTTATTACCCACCATCATTTATGCAGTCTCCATGCAAGCATTGAGTATTACAGGTGGAATAGATATTGGTGCTACTTTTGGAAGCTATATCAGTTTATTTTTTTTAGCTGCTTTATATGCAGCAATTGGAATTTTTGCAAGTAGCCTCGCTAAAAATATGATTGCTGCATTTGCCATAGGTGCTTTTTTGTCATTTGTTTTATTTGCTGGATTTGATGCAATTAGTAACCTTACTTTATTCGGCAACAACACTAATTATTATATTCAAATTGTAGGAATCAAAATGCATACTGCCAATATGAGTAGAGGAGTTATAGATAGTATCGATTTAATTTATTTTGTTGCAACTACCTGTTTTTTTCTTTACTGTACCATAGTAAAAATTACTCAAAAAAATGATCAATTAGCATGAAACAATTGATATACAAATATCGTATTACTCTTGCTTTCATATTGCTAATTAGTGTAATCTATTCAAGCTATATAGTTAAATTCAGGGTTGATTTAACACAGGATAAACGATTTACCTTAAGCGCTTCAACTAAAGAATTACTTGAAGAAGTTGATAGCACAATTAGGGTGGAGGTTTTTTTAACAGGAGATCTGCCACCAGATTATCAAAAATTAAGCATTGCAGTAAAGGATATATTGGCCGAGTTTAATTCGGAAGCAGCTAATTTAATTAGAGTTGAATTTGTTAAACCAGGAGAAAAAATTAGTAATAACGAGTTAAAATCAAAACTCTATGATAGCTTATCTAAGATGGGAGTGGTTTTCGAAAAAACCTCCATTGAGAGTGATGCCGATGATAAGTCTACCAATCAACTAATCATACCTTCTGCCTTAGTATACTTTCGAAAAAATCAATTACCCATTGCAATTGACTTGAGAAGTAGTAAAAAAGTATACAAGCAGTTTAATATCATTAATGATGAGCCTCAAGAAGATGTGGAAGCCACCCGAAATGCTGCTGAAGCTTTATTAGAAAATAAATTTGCAGTAGCTATCGATAAACTTATTCGAAAATCTGTTCCTACCATCGCTTATACTATTGGCAATGGAGAGCCAACTGATTTAACCGTTAATGATTTAGGGGAGAGTTTGCGAAACGATTATCGACTTGGAGTTTTTAATTTAAAACTAGCATACCCAGATGCATCTTTAATTCAAACCCTGATAATTGTAAAACCTACACAAGTATTTACAGAAGAAGATCAATTGAAACTAGATCAGTATGTAATGAATGGTGGACATATTATTTGGTTTGTAGATAAACTCTATGCGGAGCTAGATAGTTTAAAAAGAGCGGAAGGTCAATATATAGCATTCGATCGTTCACTTGGCCTCGATGAATTACTCTTTAAATACGGAGTTCGTATTAATGGAGATTTATTACAAGATTTGCATTGCTCAAAAATTCCATTAGTTGTAGGAAAAAATCCAGATGGTAGTATTCGCATGCAACGCGTGCCCTGGCCTTACTATCCATTCTTATCTTCTAGAACTCCTAATCCCATTTCGCAAAATATAGATCGAGTACTGCCTATTTTCCCTTCTAGTATAGATACGGTAATGGCAAAGGGAATAAAGAAAACAATACTGCTAGCTTCAGATACCAATAGTAGAAAAATTAATTCGCCTGTAATAGTTTCATTAAATAGTGTAAAGAGCGAAGAAGATTTATTGAGCTTTAATAAAAGCTTTGTTCCTGTAGCAGTGTTGTTAGAAGGTAAATTTAATTCGCTATTTGCCAATCGACTTTCTCAAAATATAATGGATTCAGTTTTCAAATCCACAGGAAAAAATTTTCTTCCCTCAGCAATAAAAAAAGGAAAACAAATTGTAGTAGCAGATGCTGATATAGTTACCAATTCAATTAATAATACAACTGGACCAATACCAATGGGAATGATTCCTATGGAAAATTATCGTTTTGCCAACCGAGAATTCTTTTTAAATAGCATTGATTATTTATCATCAGATAAGCAGTTGTTTGAAAGTAGAAATAAAACAGTTGTATTACGATTGTTGGATCGAGAAAAAGTAAAAGAACAGAAAACCCTTTGGCAGATAATGAATATTTTACTTCCAGTAATTTTTGTGTTGTTGATTGGAGTATTCTTTCAATTGTGGAGAAAACAACAATATTCCAAAAAATTAATTTATTAACATGAGCTCACATCAAATTGTTTATTTGGTTTTTGGCGCACTATTATCAATCGCATTGGTATTTGATCTTGGGTTATTGAGTAAAAAAAATAAAAGCATAACTATTAAACAGGCATTGATTCAAACTTTCTTCTGGGTAGCTCTAGCGCTTGCTTTTTTTGTTTTTTTATGGTTTCAAGGAGGTTTACTGGCACAAGAAAACTCAGGTAAAGCGGTCAGTTCCTCGCAATTACCGCTAGAGTTTTTAAGTGCTTATTTAATGGAATGGAGTTTAAGTATCGATAATATTTTTGTATTTATCCTAATTTTTAATTCCTTTAGTGTAAAAGAACAACACTATTCTAGGGTACTATTAATTGGAATAATGATGGCCATTGTTTTCAGAATCATCTTTATTACATTGGGTGTTGCTTTAGTATCGAAGTTTGCGGTGGTGATGTATTTTTTTGGTGCTTTTTTAGTGTATACTGGATATAATATGTTTAGAGCTGATAGTGATGAGCAATTTGATCCTCACAATTCTACAATATATAAATTTCTTAAAAAATATCTGCCATTGGTTAATCACGATGGGAATGGAAAATTTATTATGCGTGAAAATGAAAAACCAGTGTATACTACTTTGTTTGTGGTGGTTATATTATTAGCGGGTATAGATTTAGTATTCGCATTAGATTCAATACCAGCGGTAATGGGCATTTCAAAAGATCCAATGATTATTTATACTTCCAATATTTTTGCTGTGCTAGGTTTACGTTCATTGTTCTTTTTATTAAGAGGCGCGGTTACTAAATTCGATTATTTACAACAAGGAATTGCTATTGTATTAATTGTTATTGGAGCAAAAATGTTGGGCGAGCATTATATTAACGAATGGATTGATAAATCAACGCAGGTATTTATTTCATTGGGATTAATACTACTATGTATTTCTGGATCAATTCTATACTCAATAGTAATGAATAAAAAAGGCACACCCGAAGATATAAAAGACAGTTCAGTTAATTAAATTACCATGAATTATTCATTACATAAAATTGCTTCCATACTTGAACTTTCAAGTAGTGATTTTGGTAATAATCCAATTCTGTATTTAGTTACGGATAGTAGAAAAGTTGTATTTCCAAGAGAGACTTTATTTATTGCAATCCGTGGACCAAGAAGAACTGGCGCATCTTTCATAAACGAGGTTTATCAAAAAGGTGTTAGATGTTTTATTATTGATGAGCCTATCAATATGCAGTTATACCCAGACGCTAAGTTTTTACATGTTACAAATTCTATTCAAGCGCTTCAGCAAATTGCAGCATATCATCGCAATCAATTTAATATTCCAGTTATTGGTATTACCGGAAGCAATGGAAAGACTATTGTAAAAGAGTGGTTATATCAATTGCTTAAAGCCGATTATACTATTGTTAGAAGCCCGAGAAGCTATAATTCTCAAATTGGTGTGCCTCTAAGTGTTTGGCAAATGAATGAACATCATACATTGGCTATTTTTGAAGCTGGTATTTCTACTAAAGGAGAGATGGAAGCTTTGGAAACTATTATTCAACCTACAATTGGTATACTAACCAATATTGGAGAAGCGCATAGCGAAGGGTTTATCAACAATGATGAAAAAATTGTAGAAAAATGTTTTTTATTTAAAAATGTTGAATCAGTTATTCTAGCTAAAGACTATTGTATTCAGCCCTTACCAATTAATGGAAAAATGATTAGTTGGGGAACAACTGCTAATAATATATTGCAAATTATATCAGTAACTAAACACTTGAACAAATCAACTCTAATTGCTAAATGGTATGGGTCTATTGTTGAGTTGATTATTCCTTTTAGTGACGAAGCATCTATTCAAAATTTAATTACTTGTGTTACCACGTTGTTGCAAATGGGTTATGATCAATTGATTATTCAGCAACGAATTTTGTTATTGACTTCAGTTGATATGCGGATGCAATTACGCAAAGCGGTAAACAATTGTTTTTTATTAGATGATAGTTACAGTAACGATAAAATGTCGTTGGTATTGGCATTAAATTATTTAAAGGAACAAGCGGGTAATAACGCTACCACTGTTATATTGTCTGATATTGTTGAGTCTGCACAGCAAGATGCAGACTTGTATAAGGATGTTGTTGAATTATTAGTAAGTAAACAGATTACTTCTTTTTATGGAATTGGTAATTCAATTGTAAACTATTTTAACAGCCAACCAGATTTGCCTTTTAAGGTTCATTTATATCCATCAGCAGCAGCTTTTATTCAGCATTCCAATCACCAGTCTTTTCAAAATGAATATATATTATTGAAAGGTGCACGCAAGTTTGAGTTTGAGCAAATTGCTCATTGGTTAGAAGAAAAAGTACATCAAACGGTTTTGGAAATCAACCTTACTGCAATGGTAAATAATTTTAAAATTTACCAATCTTTATTATTGACAGATACAAAAATAATGGCAATGGTAAAGGCTTTTAGTTATGGAAGTGGGGCTGGAGAAGTGGCTAGGAAACTGCAACAGCAACAAGTAGATTACTTAGCAGTTGCTTATGCCGATGAGGGTGTAGAGATACGTAAGGCAGGAATTAGTTTGCCAATAATGGTAATGAGTGCCGACGAAAACACATTTGATGCATTGATTAATTACGATTTGGAACCTGAAATATTTTCCTTTCAATTGTATCATGCTTTTAATAATTACCTCTTAAAGCAAGGAATTAATCGGTATCCGATTCATCTTAAAATTAATACTGGAATGAATCGGCTTGGTTTCGAAGCTTCTGAAATTCCTGCGTTATTGCAATTAATTACTGCGCAACAATCAATGATGGTGAAATCTGTAATGAGTCATTTAGTTGCAAGCGAAGATGCATCACAAGATGAATATACAAGGCAACAAGTATCGTTATTTAATGCTATTGGTAATAGTATTGAGCGTACTTTGGGTTATGCTGTAATTAAACATATTGCCAACACTGCAGCTATAATTCGGAACCCGAGTTTTCAATTTAATATGGTTCGTTTAGGAATTGGGTTGTATGGTGTTGATAGTGCAAATTCGAGTGAACTAAATTTACATACTGTTGCTACTTTAAAAACAACAGTTGCACAGGTTCGTAATGTTAAAGCAGGAGAAACTATAGGTTATGGTAGAAAGGGCTTGGTTAAAAAAGACAGTGTGATAGCAACTGTTCGAATTGGTTATGCTGATGGATATAGTAGGAGGTTAGGCAATGGAATTGGTAAAATGTTGGTTAATGGTCAATATGCAGCTGTTATTGGAAATATATGTATGGATATGACTATGTTAGATGTAACCAATATCCCTTCTGTTAAAGCGGGAGATATAGTAGAGGTTTTTGGTAGTACTATTAAAGTGCAAGAGCTGGCATTAGCTGCCGGTACAATTACTTATGAAATAATGACTGGTATTAGTCAGCGCGTTAAGCG
>JAYVRC010000418.1:0-4369 GCA_043776615.1 Sphingobacteriia bacterium | reverse complement strand
GCACTATTAACTATTGCCTTGGTGGCTCCAAAATAAACTTTATTCTGCGAATTAATTGGGCTAAAACCACTACCAGTAATGGTTACAATACTGCCAACTAGACCTGATGAAGGACTAAAGTTTCCAATAATAGGCTGAGATTTTGCAATAAAAAAACTTAAAGACCAAGCAAAACCAATTAACAAAAAATATTTACTTTTTTTCATACACACTTTTTTACTATATACATTAACCTTGTATCTATATCTGAAATTAAAAACTCTATTATGCATTAGATAAAAGAATGCTACTGTTCTTAAATAGTTTTTATAAGGGATATTTTAGTGGTGGTAAACTTGAAATGTTACCTAGAATGCTAGAAAAGCTTTAAATAAATCCTTTGGGTTTTACTAGTCTTTATGCTATTTTAATTTATGATGAAGTTAGATTTTTATTGTCATATCTCTCTTTTTTTCTTTTTTAGATTATTGACTAATTATCTAAAAAAAATTTTTGGATTTGGTTTGCTGCTTTATTTTAATCAGAAAAATGAATTTTAAGCATCTATATTTCATTTTTTTTAATTAATGATTAAGAAATAAATACCAATTAGTAGTGAGTAAGTTTTTATGATTTATTAGCAAAATTTTCAACATGAGTAGCAATTAGTAATAATACTAGCTAATCTCCTTTAATGCAGCAATGAATACATTTAATTCTTTTATAGAAGTAAATACATTCGGCGTAATTCTACAGCCTTGCACATTAGCTGTATCAATTGCAACAGTATAAATATTGTATTTTTTCAATAATGTTTCTACTAACAACGAAGGCTTCATTCCTTCAATTCCAACATTGGCAATTGCGCAAGATCTTGATGGATCTGATGGTGTATTTACTTTTATTTTGCCAATATTTCTTACTTGGCTTGTCCAATATAGTTGCAAATACCTTAGTCGAGCTTCTTTATTTGCAGCGCCTAATTGATGATAAAAATCAATAGAATCTTTAATTGCCAAAAAAGTATGAACAGGTGTAGTTCCAATATGACTCAGTCTTTTAATAGTATCTAGGTTTTGTGCTTCAGTTAATAAAGGCCAAATTTTAGTAGTATGTTTTTTATTGACATATAAAATGCCAACACCGAGTGGAACAGATAACCATTTATGTAAGCTAGCTCCATAATAATCACAATGTAAGTCTGGAATAGTAAACTGAATTTGAGCAATTGCATGCGCACCGTCAACCATTACTTCAACGCCTTTGCTATGCGCCATATCGCATATTTTTTGAACAGGCAATATTTGACCGCTTATATTTACCATATGGCAAATCATCAGCAGTTTTGTTTTAGAAGTAATCGCTTTTGCATATAAATTCACTATTTCTTCATCCGAAATTGGGTGAAGTGGTAATGAAATAACTTTATTTACAATCCCATGTCTTTTACTTACTTGTTTAAACATTTCAAGCATTGCTCCATAGTCTTGTTCTGCCATTACTGCTTCGTCGCCAGACTCCCATGGGTAACCACTAATAATCATGTCTAATGATTCAGTAGTATTTCTAGTAAGTATAAACTCATCTGTATTACAGCCTACTAAATTGGCAACTTTTTCAGTCATAATTTTCTTGTCTTCAAACTGAACGTTCCGCATATAATAGGAACCTTGGTAATTTACATCTCTAATATGTTGAATATAATTTTCGAGAATTGGGTTTGGTAATATATTGTAATAGCCGTTCTCTAAATTAATATAATCTGGTTTTAAATGATAGTAACTTCTTATACCTTCCCAGTATGCTTCGTCTTGAGCTATATCTTGAGGGGATTTATTGTTGAATGTAGATATCCATGACGCTAAAGAAATATTTGCAATTGGAGCAGCAATACTAGTAAGCGTAATACTTTTTAAAAAACTACGTTTGTCCATAAAATACAATTAAGAATTATTTATGAATGTTTTACAACATAATCACTTATTGAAAGGTAAATTTTTCCTGTTTTAACACCCTCTGCTTTCATTTTCTTACGATCTATATCAGTTTCCTTCCCCATAAAGTTAATGGGAATTTTTATTCTTTCAATTTCAAACCTTACTTCCACTAAGGCTGGTAAAATTTTAGTTGGTTTTTCATAATTAAATAGGAGGTTATATACTCCATCTTTTTTGGTGCTAATTTCTGTTTCTGCTACACGCATATTGGGGATATCTAACAGTAATAATGCAATTGAGTAATCGGCTTTTTGATCGGTTGGAATAATGTTAAGGGCTTTGTACTTTTCCCCATTTTTAATAATTTCACCCCTTGGAACTGTTATAAATGAGTATTCAAATAAACGATTTAATGAAAAATCTAGGCCTCGCTTAGGGATCATTACAAAATCGGAGGAGGAGAATTTTAATGGTTTCCCCTTTGTATAGTTCATTGATGCATATTTAGTAGGCATGTTGATGAAATTAATATCAACATCTAATTTTAGCTTTGCAGAAAACTGAAGAATAGAATCCATTCGCTGTTTTATTTTCAATAAATCTGAATCAATGTTTTGAGCATTGATGGATATCGACATAAAGAAAAGCAGTATAATTAAAATCAATTTCATTATCCTATATCTTTTTTGTGAAATAAATAAATACCAATACCCATCAATAGGAGGGTATAAGTTATGATCAATGCAGCATTCAAGTAAATGATATTCCAATCAATTGTATAATTAAAAAAGTTTTGCCAAGTATCATTTAATTTTGCATAAAACAACTGATTAAAATAAGTATTTCCGAAATCTACTTTTAGCAATAAGTTAGAAAGGATCAAAAAAAATGCAGCAATAATCCATGTTTTGGTAGCATCTTTGAATATTACAGCAATGGTTAAACTTGCAACTGAAAAAAATATCATTGATAATGCACCATATATAAAAGCATATTGCAAGCGAATAAAAGCATCTTTTTCTTTAAAAAAATTAAGTGTGTTTAAGTAAACAATTAGGTCTCCTTTTCCAAATAAACTATATGAAAGAATAAAAGAAGTAATTGCAAGAAATAATACAACCAATAATGTAAATCCAATGGCGACGATGTATTTGCTTAAAATAAACTTCCATTTTAGTATTGGTTGTAATAGTGTTGTTTGTATTGTTCTGTCTTTGTATTCTGTAGTTAAAGTGCCAGAAACAATAATCATTAAAATAAGTGGAAGATGAAACCAAAGTGTGTTTAGTATTAAGTATACAAGTAAATTTCCATTGAGTAATGTTCCTTCAAAAAAGAAAGTTTTTTTTAAATTATCTAGTAATAAGTCCAGTATATTTTTACCTTGAAAATATGCACTGAAAAGGATTACTGCTTCTATCATAAACAGAGCTGCTATTGCATAGTAGGTTTTACTTTGCCTAAACATTTTAAAAATCTCTGCTTTAATTAATGATTTCATATTACCGTTATTTCAAATAGTTTTTCCATGTCTAATTCTGGCGTGCAGGATGTTATATAAATTTGTTCTTGGTTTAGTAGGTGAATGAGCCTAGCAACTTTGTCGGTAGTAATAGAAACATGTGCACATTGACCTTTAAAAACTACTTCGTAATTTTTTAGTGAAGCTGAAGTTTCAATATTTTTTGCACAAATTATATAGGTAGAAGTATTTTCGGCAATTAATTGTTGGGCTTTACCTTTATTTACGATTTGCCCTTCTTTAATAACATATAAAGTGGTACAAATTTTACTAAGCTCTTCTATTATATGAGAAGAAAGAATAATAGCTAATTTTTCTTTTTGAGCCAAGTCAACTATTATTTTGCGCAAAGCACTTACTCCCAAAGGATCCAATCCAGAAAATGGCTCATCTAAAACCAAGCATGCAGGATTGTTTAATAAAGCAATAGCAATGCCTAGTCGTTGCTTCATGCCTAATGAAAAATTACGAACTGGATCTTTTCTTTCTAATGGTAATCCAACTTTTACTAAAGAATCTTCTAGCAATCTTTTATCTACATTTATTCCTTGTATGCTTCCGAAAATTTTCAGATTTTCATAGGAATTCAAATAATCGTATAATGCAGGACCTTCAATTATTCCGCCAATCTTTTTATTGCTGTTTGAATTAATTTGAACGGTACCAGCATCAGGAGTTACTAATCCGAATAAAATCTTAAATAGGGTGGTTTTGCCTGCTCCATTTGCTCCTAACAGTCCACATATTTCACCTTCATTACAGCTAATACTAACTTTGTCCAATACTTTTTGTGTACCGTATGATTTGCTTAAATCACGTCCGGAAATGATCATGATTTTAATTCTAGTTGAAGTTCACTATAATTAAATTTGGGGGTATAATTTTTTTCGAGAAAAGTGCGTGACCAAAACTTTTTTTTGATAAAAAATAG
>JAYVRC010000417.1:0-4418 GCA_043776615.1 Sphingobacteriia bacterium | reverse complement strand
CTATCTCAGCAATAGAAAATCCAACAGAAGTAATTGGGGTAAATTTTTTATTTATTTTATTGTATTTACTTAAATCATTTGCATCGTCAATTTCCTTGATTCTTTTATCGTTTAAAAAACGCTCTTCCTCAGCTTTTGCTTCCATTAAACGTAATTTTTCAATATCGTCTGGAGGGGGCACTGCTTGGGAAATACAATTGAGACTTAGTAATATTGCAACAGAAATAAAAAGAAGAGATTTCATATAATTTTAATATTACTACAAACGTGCCTTCAGAAAGGCAATAGTTTTAGTGTGTGCGTCTTCAGTGGCTTCTTTATTGAAGCTTGGATTACTAGGGTTTGCAAAACCATGACCAGCTTCATATTTATTTGTAGTAATTTTCTTCCCAACACTTGCCATATCTGCTTCAAACTTCGAAACCGTAGCAGGGGCTGGACTTTGATCCTTGTTTCCAAAGAAGCCAAGTACTTCACAATTAAGTGTTTTAAGCTTTTCAAGATTAGTTTCTGGTCTGCCATAATACATTATGCAACCTGCAGCTTGCTTACCTGCTAATAGACTTGATTGTAAACTCCACATTCCTCCAAAACACCAACCAATGGTGAATATTTTAGCATCATCTCCAACAAAATCAATAGCTCCTTTTACAATACTTTCTAAACGAGCAGTGTTTGTTCCTCTCATCAAGGACATTGCACTATCAGGAGTTGCAGCCACTTTTCCGTCGTACATATCTAGAGCAATAACATTAACGTTGCCTAGTTCTAAAGAAAGTTTTTCTGCCTCTTTTTTAATATGATCATTCAATCCCCACCATTCTTGCACAACAAAAATCCAGTTTTTGGTCTTTTTCTTGCTCTTAATCAAATAACCTTGCGCTTCTCTTCCATCTGGAGATTTAAAACTGATAGTTGATCCTGTTTGATTTTCTAGTTTGAATGCAATAGGGTTTTCATGCATAGATGCGAACTGAGAAGTTAAAGCTTCTGCCCTAAATTGCTCCCGAACGTCTCCACTAAAGCATGATTCATAACATTCAGGTGAAAGTAACTTAGTAGCTGAAGATTTGTAAGTATTTGCCAAAAAAGCAGCTGTAGAAAAAGCTGCAAAAACAATAAGTAGTATTTTTTTCATATAATTTTTATAAAATGTTGAAGTTAAATTAACACTTTCCAATCATTATAGTTTAAATATAGAGGACTATTTTTCTAGGTTGATTTTTTGCTGTAGGTTTGTATGACCTCGGAACTGTTTCAGTTCATCAATTTCAGGTCAAATAGTTGTTCTTTTCGTTGTATTGTTCTTAAGATAGTGATTACACAAGTTTTCTTGTATTATGCACTAATCTTTAAATAAGCTATTTGGTTTAACTTAATAGATAATAAATTTTTAATATGGCTAAGTATATTTTTGTTACTGGTGGTGTAACAAGTAGTTTGGGTAAAGGAATTATTGCTGCTTCGCTTGCTAAGTTATTGCAAGCTAGGGGACTAAGGGTAACTATTCAAAAATTTGATCCTTATATTAATGTAGATCCTGGAACTTTAAATCCGTATGAACATGGTGAGTGTTTTGTAACCGAAGATGGCGCTGAAACAGATCTGGATTTAGGGCACTATGAGCGATTTTTAAACATATATACTACTCAAGCCAATAATGTAACCACTGGAAGAATTTATCAAACAGTAATCAATAAAGAAAGAGCAGGCGATTTTTTAGGTAAAACGGTGCAAGTAGTTCCGCACATTACCGATGAAATAAAACATCGGATGCTATTATTAGGTAAAGACGATAAATATGATGTTGTACTTACAGAGATTGGCGGTACAGTTGGAGATATAGAAAGTTTACCTTTTATTGAAGCCGTTCGCCAACTTCAATGGGAACTGCCAGAAGAAGATGTTATGGTAGTTCACCTTACATTAATTCCTTATTTAAAAGCTGCTAAAGAGCTTAAAACAAAACCTACTCAACATAGTGTAAAAATGTTGAGTGAAACTGGGGTGCATCCTGATATATTGGTTTGCAGAACAGAGGAACCTTTGAACAACGATATTAAGCGTAAAATTGCATTGTTCTGCAATGTAAAACAAGAAGCAGTTATTGAAGCTATTGATGCCAGTACAATTTATGAAGTTCCTTTGTTGATGTTACGAGAAAAGCTTGATTTAATTTGCTTAAAGAAAATGAACATTAAAAATTATAGTGAACCTGATTTAGAAAAATGGAAGGGATTTCTTGACAAATTAAAATACCCTCGTAGCAAAGTAACTATCGGATTAATTGGAAAATATATTGAACTACAGGATGCTTATAAATCAATATTAGAAAGTTTTGTTCATGCTGGTGCTATGAACGAAGTAAAAGTACAAGTTGTAAATGTACACAGTGAATTTATAACCGATGAGAATGTTGTTGAAAAGCTTCAAGGGCTAGATGGGTTATTAGTAGCACCTGGATTTGGTAACAGGGGTATAGAAGGAAAAATTATTGCAGTAAAATATGCTAGGGAGCAGGGTTTACCATTTTTTGGAATTTGCTTAGGCATGCAAATGGCGGTAATTGAATATGGTAGAAATGTGCTTGGATTAACAAATGCACATTCAACTGAGATGAATACAAAAACTGATCATCCTGTGATTAATATGATGGAAGAACAGAAAAAAATTAAAATGATGGGTGGAACAATGCGTTTAGGCGTATATCCGTGTGAAATAGAACCTAATTCTCTAGCACATAGCATTTATGGAAAAACTTCAATTACCGAAAGACATCGACATAGATATGAGTTTAACAACGATTATTTAGATCAATATACTAAGGGAGGAATGATTGCTAGTGGAAAAAACAATGAAACTGGTTTAGTAGAAATTGTTGAGCTTTCTAATCATCCGTTTTTTATTGGTGTTCAATATCATCCTGAATTAAAAAGCACGGTTGAAAGCCCTGCTCCATTATTTGTTGGGTTTATAGATGCTGCAAAAAAATACAATGATCAAAAGAGTTCTTTAAAATCGTATTCTTTAAAAGATGCAATTATATAGTTAATTAGTGGTTTCTTTAATTAAAAGATATTGATTAAAATCAATCCATTGTTCATCTATTGTTTTTGAAGAATTACTTTGCCATTTTGCTAGTGATTCTTCAAGTTTAACTTTTCTTACTGTGTGTGCTAATTCAAAAAATTGATTTATTAAGAGTTGATTTTTTTCTGCCAACTCTTTCTCCATTTCTTCTTGTAGCCTTACTTTTAATTCATAAGTTCCGACAGGCAAAAGTAATTTAGCCAATACGGGCATCAGCTCTATCAGTAATAAAATAACTACTAATAAATAATAACGAAATGCAACAGCAGTGCTACTTTGCACTAAATGATTTAAAGCTTCAATTCGTGTGATGAATCCATTATTCAATAATGATTGAAATGCATCATTTTCTTTCAATATTTTCTCATCTAATAACTTTAAAGAGCTATCTACATATTTAATTTGAGGATTTAAAGAAGTAACTTGATTTTGATAATCAGCATCTAGTTTTTCATATGTCGACTTTTTTGCTAGTGCAATATTTTTCAATCCCACTTTTTTGCTGCCACCAGTTCCATCTGTTTCTTTTATAAAATTGTCTCTTGCAGCAGCCACTTCAGCATAGCTTTTATTTAATTCATTTTTTGCAGCTTTCTTTTGATCAATTAAACTATTGCGTTCCTGTTGATACACCATTTCTTGTTTTTTCATCTTCGTTTGCTTACGTTGCTCATTGTCAATAGATACTTGTACTCTAACTTCTTTATCAAATAAAAATAACAATGCTGGTTGGGCCATAAATAGTCCGATTGAAAGGGCAAGTAATCCTCTAAAAATGAGTGGCGGTAATTGTTGTTTTCCTTTATTGCTGATTCCCTTAATTAATGCTCGATCAATTTGTAAGATAATGCCACCCATAAAAATTCCTAACAAAAGAGAAATCCACCATTGAGCAACTACCGTGCTAAAGAAGTACCACCAGGCTAATGTTGCAAAAGCCCATGTGCCTAAAACGAGCATCCCGATTATGGCATATCTATTTTTGTCTATTAAACAGCCTTTTAATAAGTCTTCTTCAGCTGTAGAAAGCCACCAAAGAAACCTTTTCCTAATTGAAGGGGATATTTTAGCCACCATAACAAAGTTTTATTCAGTCATTAACTTAATAATGAAAATTTGGTTGGTTGGTGGTTGGAAGGAAACTCAAAGAAACAACGATTTTTTAGTAATTATTGGTTTTTGGCCTTTTTTATAGCTATTTTAACTACTATTCAATTTGAAACACGCAATTGTCGATCCAAATACTACCTTTGCCGCTCAATAAAAATTAGTATGAAGACGGATAAAAATTCGGTCATAGGTTTTGTGCTGCTTGGAGCATTATTTAT
>JAYVRC010000416.1:0-4421 GCA_043776615.1 Sphingobacteriia bacterium | reverse complement strand
GTTCTAGTGATTTTAATTTTTCATTTCTAAATAATGAATCTCTTGAATTAATATATATAGTAAGATATTTATTAGATAATGCAGGTTTAATCACAGCGTATTCATTCGATAAAATTTTAGCTGCATTTTGAATCAGACTTGGAATACTTAGTTGGAAGCCTACTTGCAAACTCTTTTCAGCATAATAAATTGTAGAATCGGATTTTTGCAAAATATGATAAGTATTTGCTAATCCTAAATTGTCAACGCCTAAATTAAAATAATGAATAGCATCGTCAAACCGTTTTTCCTTTAATGCTATATTTCCAGCTACAGAAAATGTATTGTGCGAAAGGTCTGGATTAGAAGCACCATATTTTTTTTGATAACCAAGAATTATTTTTTCGTAATACTTTGCAGAATCGAGCCTGTTTAAACTTTGAAACACCTCTCCCAATTGCATGTAGGTTGGCCACTTTTCTCCTTCATTAAAAAATGCAAAAGCAGGATTGTTTTTTGCCTTATTGACCCAATCTAATGCCCCAAGATTATCTTCTCGAGTTTTTGAATTAATCCACATGATATTACACATATAGATCATAGAAGATGGATGGTATTTTTCAGCTAACTGAATGGCGATATTCAATTTATAGGTAGACTTTGCCCATTCCCCACTGGCAGCTAGTACAAAAGCAGCTTGGCCAAGACAATATATTCTTCCTTTTGGATAATTAATTTCCTCAGCAATAGCAGCGCCCTCATCTGCATATTTTATAGTTAATGCAGGATCCTTTAAAACATGCATTGCAGCGAGCATTGAAAGATGATTTACTTTATTGGAATCATTAGGATAATTAGGCAGTAGTTTAATTATACTATCTACATATTTCTGATTAAATACTGCTGGCTGTGTTAATCCAATTGTTGCTATACTTAATAGGCATATTACAAAGAAGATTTTTTTAATTGTACTCACTATAAAGTATTTAAAATAATTAATGCAAATGCCTTCTCTTAATTACTCCACCTGAAGCTTCTTTAATAGTGCTTGCAAAAACAAAGGCATTGGGATCTACTTCTGTCACCATGTTTTTTAACTTGCGCATTTCTAATCTGGTAATGATGGTAAAAATAATATCGCAATCATCATGTACTTCAAACTTGCCAGGCAAATAACCTCGCTCTCCTTTATAAATAGTAATACCCCTTCCCAATTCATTTACTAGCTTATGTTTTACGGCTTCGCTATTACCAGAAATAATGGTTACTCCCGTATATGCCTGAATGCCTTCTACTACATAGTCAATTGTTTTTGATGCAGTAAAATAAGTAAGCATAGAGTACAATGCAATTTCAGGTCCATACCATACTGCTGCCATACTAAAGATGATAATATTTAATCCCAAAATAATTTCACTGATAGAAAAACTAGATCTACGCAATGTGTACAATGCCAATACTTCAATTCCATCTACAGCACATCCTGCTCGCATGGTCAGTCCAATTCCTAGTCCTAAAAAGAATCCACCAAAAATAGAGATCAATAACTTATCATCTGTTATTACCGGGAACCCTGGATACAACAAACACAATCCCAATAATACAATACAAAAAAACGTTTTAATGGCGAAGCCTTTGTTCACCGCAAAATAACTCATGATGATAAATGGAATATTTGCAAGTACAATTACATAAGCAAGATTAATATGATATTTCTCATGTAATAAAAGAGAGATGCCTGTAATACCACCATCAAAAAATTGATTAGGAACTAAAAAACTATTTAGTGCAAAAGAAGTGATTACTACTCCAAATAATATCATTAATACATCTGAAAAAGTAGATTCATGGTGTTTTAAAGAATGTTGACTTTCTGTTTTCTGTTCCAACACAATTCGGTTCTTATCTCTTTTTGGTCCTAGAAGTCTTTTTGCAGACGCAGTAAAATATTGATGCTTTTGCAAAAAATTAATTTGTTGCCGCTGCCAATCCATTTTATTGTCTACCACATTTTCATTTAAGAATTCGTGATATAATTTTTCTGCCATCAATCCATAATCATCGGTTCCCAAATAGTATAAATCTGAATCACATAAAATTTCTCCTAGTTTGCTTTTGGGCGATTGTGGAATTTTGGTAGCCATTATTAACTCACAAATTGCATCAATATCGTTAACCTCAAATCCATATTCAGGTAAATACTGGCGAGCAATGGAGCAGGATACTTCTTCGTGTCCAATACTTTTTACTAAAAAACCAGCATCGTGGTATGCAGCTGCTGTTAATAACAATATTCTATCATGTCCAATAATTCCTTCTCTTTCTGCAATTAAAGCAGCATGATGAATTACTTCGGTAGTGTGATTTACATTATGGTATTCATAAATTGGATCTATTTCTTTGGTTAACTTTTCTACAATAAATGTTTGTGCGGCTACTGGTTGCATAATCATATTCTTTAAAAGCTATACAATTTAATGCATATTTCCTTTATATGATTTATTGCTATTGCTTTTTAGTAATTTTAGCAGCATCTAAATCCTCAAAATGAAGAAAATACTTGGTTTTATTGGTTATTTTATTATCACGATTTTCGTTTTTGCAGTTGTATTATTTGTATTGTTTTTTCAACCCGATCGTTCGCTAAACGATATGAAGCAGTTATATACCAATGCCAACTCTCAGTTTATGCCATTAATGGGTATGCAAGTGCATTATAGAGATGAAGGGAACAACCGAGATACTATTCCCTTGTTGCTAATTCATGGTACTTCTTCTTCCTTAAATACTTTTGATTCTGTTGTTCTTTTATTGAAAAATAATCGAAGGGTTATTACACTAGATTTACCCGCTTTTGGCTTAACAGGACCAAACCCAACCAACAACTACAGTTTTGCTTATTATAGTACATTTTTAGATTCTTTCTTAACTACCTTAAATGTTCAGAAATGCGATATTGGTGGCAATTCATTAGGTGGGGGTATATCTTGGGAGTTTACTGTAGCACATCCCGAAAAGGTTCGCAAACTCATTTTAATTGATGCAACAGGCTATCCTATTAAAAACGCAAAAGGCTCTATTGGTTTTAAAATAGCATCAACCCCTATAATAAACAATCTCTTATTATATATTACGCCAAAAGCCTTGGTGAGAGCTAGTTTAAAGGGAATTTATTATGATCAAAGCAGGGTTACCGATGCTCAGGTTGATCGTTTTCACGACATGGCTATTAGCAAAGGAAACCGTGCTGCATTATTAAGTATGTTTAAAAAGGGGAGAAAACATGATGAATCTTTAATTGCTTCAATTACAAAACCAACACTCATAATTTGGGGCGATAAAGACGGATTAATTCCTGTAGAAAACGCCTATCTTTTTGAGAAAAATATTAAAGGAAGTAAATTGTTTATCCTAAAAAATATTGGTCATGTTCCAATGGAAGAAGCGCCTTCTAGAGTAGCTGACTTGATTGCAAGTTTTTAAATTAACTTCCTACATAAATTACTGAAATATGAAAAAAAATGTCTTATTGTTTTTTGGTTTAGGATTGTTCAGCATTATAAAAGCACAATCCCTTACTGATATTGAACAAAAACTCATACAACAAACTGAAAAGAATTATCCGCAGATGATGGAGTTATTAAAAGCTTCTGTAAATATTAATAGTGGAACTTTTAATATGAAAGGTGTTCGTGCCGTTGGCGATTTGTATGCAAAAGAACTCAAGGCTTTGGGCTTTACTATTGAGTGGATTAATATGCCCGACTCAGTAAAAAGAGCTGGACATTTAGTTGCTTACCGCAAGGGTAAAAAAGGCAAAAAATTATTTTTGATCGGACATTTAGATACAGTTTTTGAACCCGATATGCCCACCAATCCCTTTACAGTATTGAATGATAGCACTATAACCGGACAAGGTATTAACGATATGAAGGGCGGTGATGTAATTATCATTGCAGCAATGAAAGCAATGCATCAGTTAAATTTATTGGATGATGCATCCATTACTATTTACATGACTGGCGATGAAGAAAATGGTGGAAATCCAAGAGAGGTAAGCAGAGGCGATTTTATTGCTCGTGCAAAGCAACACGATGTGGCATTGGCTTTTGAAGGCGGTAGTTTAAAAGGTATTGCTACTGGTAGAAGAGGTTCAAGTGGATGGACGCTTGAAGTAGAAGGAAAACAAGCACATTCGGCAGGTGTTTTTAATGGCGCAGGATATGGTGCTATTTATGAAGCTACTCGAATACTCAACACTTTCCGTGAAACACTTAGTAAAGAAAAATATTTGTCATTTAATCCTGGTGTATTTATGGGTGGATCGGAAATGAATGTTGATATTAAAAATCAAAAAGGTATTGTATCTGGTAAAACCAATATCATTTCTCCTAAAACAGTAGTAATTGGTGATCTGCGCTTTTTAACGGAAGAACAAAAAA
>JAYVRC010000415.1:0-4430 GCA_043776615.1 Sphingobacteriia bacterium | reverse complement strand
CACTCACAATTACTTGTTTGTCTTTATTAACAAATGGTTTTATTTCTTCCAACACTTCTTTTATTTGAAATGGCTTTATTGCTAAAATTATCCAATTGGCATTGGTAACAGCTTCGCTATTATTACTACTAATATTTACACCTCTTGATGCTAAAGCAGAAAGTGTTGTAATATTTCTTTTTGTAACAGTAATATCAGATGGCAAACTAAATGTACTGTTTACTAAACCTTCTGCCATAGCAGAGCCCAGATTACCACCACCGATAATTGCAATTTTTTGTGCCATCATTTTTTAGTATTGTTTACCTAATGATAAAAAATTTCGAACATAGTCATCAACCCCCATTTCTAAAGAATAAAATGGATGAGCATAACCTGCTAGTTTTAGCTTATCCATTTCTGCTTGCGTAAAATATTGATATTTATCCCTTATATCTTCAGGCATATCAATAAATTGAATATTGGGTACTTTATCTAATCCTCCAAAAGTTGAATTCACTAAATCGATAAAACTACGTGCTTTGCCTGTGCCTAAATTATAGATTCCATTCAAGTGACTAGACCAATTACGATCAATCATTTTCTCCATCATCCAAGAAATGACATTTACAACATCTTTTACATAAATAAAATCTCGAAGTTGTTCACCATCATTAAATTCTTCTTTATGACTTTTGAAAAGTTTTACAAAACCGTTTTGATTGATTTGATTGAAAGAATGCCAAATCACACTAGCCATTCTTGCTTTGTGACTTTCATTTGGGCCATAAACATTAAAAAATTTTAAACCAGTCCAATTAGGAGGTCGGTTTTCTTGTTGAATAGCCCATTTATCGAACTCATTTTTACTAACACCATAAGGATTTAATGGAGTTAATTGATCAATTAGAGCGTGGTCATCTTTATATCCATGTTTGCCATCACCATAAGTTGCTGCACTAGAAGCATATATAAGTGGAATTGAATTAGTTGAACAATAGTTCCAAATATCTTTTGAATAAATTAAATTTAATTCTTCATGAATAGTATAATCAAATTCAGTGGTATCTGTTCTTGCGCCTAAATGAATAATTAAAGCTATTGAGGGCTTATGTTCATCCAACCAATTAAATAGATTGTATCGTTCAACGATTGTATTAAATATTTTTGACTCCCAATTTTTTCTTTTATTTTCTACTCCAAAGTCATCTACCAAAATTAAATTTAAAAAGCCAAGATCATTTAAATATTGTACCATACAGCTACCAATAAAGCCTGCTGCACCTGTAACTATTATTTTTTTATCTAAAGTCATTAAAATTTATTGAATCATTTTTTCAATTGCAGTATCATATTTCTCTTTCCAATCATCAATATTACCCCAACTCTCCCCATTAATTATGATCTCTTGGCTAGTTACTTTTCCAAGTAAAATACACGCTATTCCAGCGGCTCTAGCATCATTCAATAACTGATTGGATGAGCCATTAGCTACTGAAACAACAATTCTTCCTTGAGCTTCCCCAAACCAATAAGCATCTTTTCTTATTTCAACTGAAGGATCAACATCAAACCCTTTATTACCCGAAAACCCACTTTCCATTAAAGTAATAAATAAACCTCCCTCACTTATATCATGTGCACTTTCAATTTTTTTAAGTTGAATTAATCCATAAACAAATTGTTGTGTATTATACTCTTCATCTAAATTAAAATAAGGAGCAGGTGAATATGCCACTTTTTTAATCTTATGCAAATACTCACTTGAGGCTATATCATTATGCTGATTACCAATTAACATTATTTGGTCGCCCTCATTTTTAAAATCAAGTGTCATTTTGGTATTCACGTCATCTAAAATTCCAACCATTCCAATTGTTGGTGTTGGATATACAGGACCATCCGGATTCTGATTATAAAAACTCACATTGCCACCAGTTACAGGGGTATTGAATTTTCTACAAGCATCGCCCATCCCAGTTACTGCATGAACAAATTGAAAATAAACTTCTGGATCATATGGATTGCCAAAATTTAAGCAATTGGTAACTCCTATAGGTTCTCCACCACTACAAACAATATTTCTTGCAGCTTCAGCAACAGCAATCATACCACCAATATATGGATTTGCATAAACGTATTTGCTATTGCAATCAACTGTAATTGCAAGTGCCTTACCAGTTCCTTTTGCCAAAACAATTGAAGCATCGCTTGGATTATTAGTACTTACATTTGCTGCACCAACCATGCTATCATATTGAGTATAAACCCATCTTTTATTGGCAATATTTGGCAAACAAACCAATGCTTCTGCAATTGCCTTAACATCAGTAATATCAGCTATTTCAGCAATATTAAATGCATTAATTTTTTCAAAATATGTAGGTTCATTATACTCTCTTGTATACTGAGGTGCACCACCGCCAAGAACCAATTCATAAGCAGGGAGTTCTGCCTCTAAAACTCCATTCATGTAAAATTTTAAGAGCCCATCATCAGTTACATGTCCAATTATACTAGCACTTAAATCCCATTTCTCAAATACCGCAACAACTTCAGCTTCTCTTCCTTTTTCTACCACCATTAACATTCGCTCTTGACTCTCACTTAAAAGTAATTCCCATGCTTTCATGTTTTGTTGACGAGTAGGAACTTTTTCTAAATCGATATGCATACCAACTTCACCCTTTGCACTCATTTCCGCAGTACTACAAATAATACCTGCTGCACCCATGTCTTGCATACCTACAACTGCTCCAGTTTCTAATACCTCTAAACAAGCTTCAAGTAATTTTTTTTCTTGAAAAGGATCACCAACTTGAACTGCTGGTAATTCCTGTACACTTTCGTGCGATATATCAGCACTTGCAAAACTTGCACCACCAATCCCATCTTTACCTGTTGCGCTCCCAACATAAATCACTGGATTACCAGTACCTTTTGCTGTTGCGCTTACCATTTTATCGGCTTTCATAATTCCAACACTCATTGCATTCACCAAAGGATTGGTATGATAGCAATCCTCAAAATATACTTCACCACCAACAGTTGGAACGCCAAAACAATTGCCATAATGACCAATTCCTTTTACAACACCAGATAAAAGATGCTGCGTTTTTTTATCTTTAAGATTTCCAAAACGAAGACTGTTTAAAGAAGCAATAGGCCTTGCTCCCATTGTAAATATATCACGTTGAATTCCTCCAACTCCAGTTGCAGCACCTTGAAATGGCTCAATTGCACTAGGGTGATTATGGCTTTCGATTTTAAAAACAACGCCAAATCCATTACCCATATCCATTAATCCAGCATTTTCTTCACCAGCTGCAACCAACATTCTTCCCCCATCACGAGGAAGTGTTTTTAACCATTTAATTGAGTTTTTATAGCTGCAGTGCTCACTCCACATCCCGCTAAAAGCGCATAATTCAGTAAAATTTGGAGTCCTTTTAATTTTTTGTTTGATCAACTCAAATTCTTCTTCAGTAAGTCGAAGTTGTTGAGCAGTTTTTACATTGATTTCCATATTGCGGTGAAGTTAAGAAAGTAGCTTTAAGCAGCCATATGAAGTTTTTAAAAATGTAAAAAAATAAATAACTAAACACCAAATGGCAGTTATTTTCGGAGGCCCAGTTTTTACTCAGATTAAATAATAGACTGAAAATTAGCCAGTTAGTGTTCAAATGAAAACAAAATTCTTATCAGAATTATACCATTCTATCCATGTTGTACGTTATCTGATTAGATATTGAATAATTTAATAATAGATATACAATATCCCCGTTGATACCCTATAATAAACTAGACATTTATTGATCAACCGTTTACTAAATAAATTGTATGCCTCAATTATTTAAACAGCTATTAGTTGTACTAATTTCTACTCTATTTTTTGTTCAACTATCTGCTCAATACCAATACATTGGAACTTATGATAATCAGGGTAGACCAAATTACTTGGTTAGTCCCTCTGACATTGTTTCCACTTCATTTAGAAATAGTATAAGTACTACTTTACCGGAATATAGACCTATACCTACTTACAATCCACGATTAATTGCCGAAGGAAGAACTGAAACAATAGAATTGAAATGTGCTTCTGATGTTTGGATAACATTTGTTGATGAAGGTGCAGGGTACAGAAATGCTTTAGGATATTACACTTATAACACAGATAATCCACCTATTGTAGCACCTTCGGCCAGCCAGATTAAAATAATTTTCCCCAACGCTTCAAAAGCTGGTTTCGGAGGAACACTAAATGTTGGTGACAAAGTTTTTTTAGGGAATTTCCCAGCAAAAACTGGAATTGGCTTTGTATTAATGGCAGATGGATGGAATGGAACAACTGTTACTCCAGGAAACTGGACACTTTTTTCTAATGCAGCATTTAATCCTGAACCAAATGCATCAGATAAAAAACATACAATTTTAATTAGAGATTCTGCATC
>JAYVRC010000414.1:0-17427 GCA_043776615.1 Sphingobacteriia bacterium | reverse complement strand
TTCTGCAGTTTTGGTTTGAGCCTGAGAAAAAGTGGTGAGCCCAACAAAAAGTAAAAAGCTTAAAAATAATTTTTTCATAATGTTTTTATTTAGAGTAGAAAGTTATAAAACAAAATTCACTTTTTCTTCAATTCGGGTAGATTAATTGTATTGAAACGAATTATACAAGAATTGGCATTAATGAAAAGAAAAGTAGGGGATTCATGTTGTAATTTTTAGAAAAAGAGTTATATTAGAATAATAAAAATAGTTTTATGAGAAAAGTAAGTGACATCCTCACCCGGAAGGGAAATCAGGTAGCAAGTATATCTCCGAATACAACGGTTATTCAGGCATTGCAGTTGATGGCGGAAAAAAATATTGGATCGTTGGTTATTTTAGAAAATGGTCAATTTCTTGGCATCTTAACTGAGCGCGATTATTCCCGTAAAGTTATTTTAATGGGAAGACACTCAAGCGATACACCTGTAAGCGAAATTATGACTTCCGATTTCCCGCCAGTTAAATTAACAGACACTGTAGAGCATTGCATGCAATTAATGTCGGCTAAGCATATTCGTTATTTGCCAGTATTTGAAGCAGGCCAATTAGCTGGAATTATTTCAATAAATGATGTTGTAACAGAAACTATTTTAAATCAACAAGAAACCATTTCTCAATTGGAGTCTTATATACAGTCATAATACTCTCAAAGCATTGTAGAGTAATGCGTATTTGTGTATTTGAAAATTGGGGTAACACATTAAAAAAATGCATTTCAAATTGTGTTAATTATAGGATACTTCAGCTATGTTAGTTACAATAAAATGTATATGTAATAGGTTGATTTTCTGCAAATAATTAACTTTTATGAATAAATTAAACGGGTTTATTCGAAAGCCTTCTTTTTTGCTTTAAAAAATTGAGCAATATTTCTAAGTTTCTGTACCTTTGCCGCCCGATTAAAACCATCGGATTATTGTATGAATCAAATTAACAAACAACTAAACGCAGATGCTCAGGAGAATGCGGCAGCAATTGATGCTGTTGAAGTTCCTACTGCGATAACAAAAGCACCTGAAGTTGCGCCAGTTTTAGAAACTGCGCATGACGATTTTGATTGGAGTATCGATAAGAGAAATGTAAGTCATTATGCAGAAGCTGAGCGTGTTAAGTACGACAAGGTTTACGACAACACATTCATCCAAATTGAAGATGCAGAAATTGTAAAAGGATTAGTAGTTGCTTTAACTAAAACAGATGTTGTAATTAACATTGGTTTTAAAAGTGATGGATTAATTTCTTTGAATGAATTCCGCGACGTTCCAACCTTAAAAATTGGAGATGAAGTTGAAGTTATGGTAGTAGAAAAAGAAGACCGTTTAGGTAATCTTCACTTAAGCCGTAAGTCTGCAAGAATCTTCCGTGCTTGGGAAAGAATTGTTGAAGTTCATAAAACAGGAGAAGTAGTTACAGGAACTGTTACCAGCAAAACCAAAGGTGGTTTAATTGTTGATGTTTTTGGAATGGAAACTTTCTTACCTGGTTCTCAAATTGATGTAAAGCCTGTAACTGATTATGATCAGTTTGTTGGAAAAACCATGGAATTTAAAGTGGTTAAAATCAATGAAACAATTAAAAATGCTGTTGTATCTCACAAAGCTTTAATTGAAAGTGATATTGAAGCACAACGTGCTGAAATCATGAGTAAGTTAGAGAAGGGTCAAGTATTAGAAGGTGTTGTTAAAAACATTACTGATTTTGGTGCTTTCATGGACTTAGGTGGATTAGATGGATTGTTATATATCACGGATATTTCATGGGGTAGAATTTCTCATCCTAGTGAAGTAGTGAAGATGGATCAGAAATTACAAGTAGTTGTATTAGACTTTGATGATGATAAAAAACGTATCAGTTTAGGTTTAAAACAATTAACTCCTCATCCTTGGGATGTTCTACCTGAAGGATTAGCTGAAGGAACAGTTGTAAAAGGTAAAGTGGTGAATATTGAAGATTACGGTGCATTCCTTGAAATTCAACCAGGTGTTGAAGGATTGGTTCACGTTTCTGAAATTACATGGGCCAATACTCCAATTAATGCAAAAGAGTTCTTCAAATTAGGAGATGAGCATGAAGCAAAAGTAGTAACCTTAGATAAGGATGCTCGTAAGATGAGTTTGAGTATTAAACAAATGAGTCAGGATCCTTGGAATACCATCGAAAATAAATTCCCTGAAAACAGTAAGCACAAAGGATTGGTTAAAAATATCACTCCTTACGGTGTATTTGTTGAAATGGAGCCAGGTATTGGTGGAATGATTCATATTAGCGATTTAAGCTGGTTGAAGCGTTTCAATCACCCATCTGACTATACTAAAGTTGGGGAATCTGTAGATATAATTATTTTAAGCATTGATAAGGAAAACCGCAAATTGCAATTAGGTCATAAGCAATTAGAAGAAGATCCTTGGAATGCTTTGGAGGAAACATTTGCAATAGGGTCAATACATGAAGGTACTGTAACTCGCAAAGACGATAAAGGTGCTTTAGTACAATTGCAGTATGGTTTAGAAGGTTTTGCTCCTAGTCGTCATCTTAATAAAGAAGATGGCAGCACGGTAAAAGCTGATGAAACTGCTCAATTTGTAGTTATTGAATTTGATAGAAATGAAAAGCGTATCGTTTTAAGCCATGCTCGTATTTGGGAACAGCATATTGCAGAGGAAAAAGAAACCGCAAAGAAAGAAGCAAAAGCTGAGTCTGATAATACCAAGAAAGCCGTTAAAAACATCCAAGCTAAAGTAGAAAAATCTACTTTGGGTGATTTAGGTGCTTTGGCAGAGATTAAAGCAAAATTGCAAGAAGGAGAGGGTGATACGAAGTAATATCACCTGAAGTTGTAATAAAAAAGGCTGTCCCGAACCAATGGGATGGCCTTTTTAGCTATTAATTAACTGTATAAAAAGGAAAAACAGCGATTAGCTTTATATATTGCCGTTTAATGCTTAATTTTGCAAACTTTATGGGTAGAATCGTACTTTTTTCTGTGTTGTTATTTGGCTTAGCCTCTTCATGTGCTAGTAAACTTTCGAAGATAATGAAGAGCAAGGATTATGAATACAAGTACAAAATGGCCGAGCAGTATTATGCAAATGCGAAGTATCCGGAAGCACAAAAGATCTTTGAAGATGTTTTTCCTTTTTTAAAAGGATCTACAAGATATGAGGATATGTATTTTAAATATGCTTACTCTTATTATTACAATAAAGATTATTTGAACGCGGAAAATTTATTTAAAACATTTGTGGAGAATTTTCCTGCAAGTACAAAGAGCGAAGAGTGCGAATACATGCGTGCTTATTGCTATTTTAAACAATCGCCCAAAGTAGAATTGGATCAAACGAATACCAATAAAACAATGGGTTTAATGCAGGCATTTATATCTACTCATCCGAACTCACCACGTGTTAAAGATGCTACAGACTTAATTGATATTTGTAGAGAGAAGTTAGAATTGAAAGATTATAAAAGCGCAGAGTTGTATTATAATCTTGGATTTTATAAGGCAGCTGCTATTGCATTTAGTAATGTTGCCGATAATTTTCCTGATTCCAAAAAATCAGATGAATATAAGTATCAAATGATCAAGTCGTATTACGAATATGCTAAAATGAGTTATGAAGAAAAACAACAAGGTCGATATGAAAAAGTATTGACTGAATGTAGTGAATTTAGCGATCGATTTACAGATAGTAAGTTTTTAGAAGATGTAAAAAAATACAAAACACAAACCCAAAACATACTTAATAAAACCGGTAAAAAATGAGCAAATTAAGAAGGCAAATGAGTGCTAACACTCCAAGTGTAATAGAAACGAAAAGCCTAATTTCTATTAAAGCAAAAACAGGTAATTTGTATGAGTCAATTGCAATTATTGCAAGAAGGGCTAATCAAATCAACATTTCTTTGCGCGAAGAATTACATAACAAATTAGAAGAATTTGCTAGCCATACCGATAGCTTAGAAGAAATTCATGAGAATAAGGAGCAGATTGAGATTTCTAAAGCGTATGAAAAAATGCCAAACCCTTCAATTTTGGCTACTCAAGAATTTATGGATAATAAAATTTACCATAGAAAGAATACGGATAGTGATCTATTCAGATAATGCTAAATTTTCTTAAAAAGAATTGAAACGACAGTATTTTACTGTCGTTTTTTGTTACTTTGATAACATTAACTCATTTTAATATCAGTTAACTACCATGTTAAAAGGAAAAAAAATACTAATTGGTATTACTGGAAGTATAGCTGCTTATAAAAGCATATTATTAGTGAGGCTTTTAGTTAAAGCTGGCGCAGAGATGAAAGTGATTTTAACCCCAGCTGCAGCATCTTTTGTTTCTCCTTTAGTATTATCTACACTTTCTAAAAATAAGGTGGTAAGCTTAATGGCTGAAGACAATGAATGGTCTAATCATGTGCAATTAGGGCGTTGGGCAGATTTAATGATTATAGCTCCTTTGAGTTGTAATACTTTAGCAAAAATGGCCAATGGCTTTTGCGACAATATACTATTGGCAGTTTATTTATCAGCAACTTGTCCTGTTATGGTTGCTCCAGCAATGGATGAAGATATGTGGCTACATCCTTCAATTAGGCAAAACCTAGCAAAGCTTATTTCTTTTGGCAATAAAGTTATGCCTGTTGAAGTAGGTGAATTAGCAAGCGGATTATTTGCGGCTGGTAGAATGGCTGAGCCAGAATCTATCATTCAATTTATAACAGAAAACTATTTTAGAGAAGATACATTAAAAGGTAAATTGGCATTAGTTACAGCTGGTCCAACTTATGAAGCAATCGATCCTGTTCGTTTTATTGGCAATCATTCTTCCGGTAAAATGGGTTTTGCAATTGCAGAATCACTTTATATGAAAGGTGCGGAAGTGATTTTAGTAACTGGGCCATCCCAAGAACATATAGCTTATAAGGGAATAACTATAATTTCTGTACAATCTGCAAATGAAATGTACGAAGCAGTAAAACCATTATTGGCAAAAATGGATATCGGAATATTTAGTGCTGCTGTAGCCGATTATACAATTAAAAATCCAGCCATTGAGAAGATTAAAAAGAAAGATGCTGCATTATCTATAGATCTAACTAAAACGATTGATATATTAGCAGAAGCAGGAAACTGTAAACAGCATCAGCAAATAATTGTGGGCTTTGCGTTAGAAACTGAAAACGAGCATGAAAATGCAAGAGCGAAACTCTTTCAAAAAAATGCTGATATTATTGTATTAAATTCGTTACGAATAGCAGGGGCCGGCTTTTCAGTTGATACTAATTCAATAACTATTTTCTCAAAAAATGGCAGTGAGCAATCATTCGAATTAAAGTCAAAAAAAGAAATAGCAAATGAAATTGTTTCATTTATAATTCAAGATGGCAATGCACTATAAAAAGCATTTAATATTATTTATTTTTATAGTAGCAAGTATTACAACTAATGCACAGGAATTGCTTGCAAAAGTAACAGTACTTGCAAATAGAGTAAATTCAACAGTAGACAAAAAAATATTTACTACCCTGCAGTCCCAGCTGAATACATTTATGAACAATAGAAAATGGACAAATGATGTATTCAATGAAAATGAAAAAATTAAATGCAGTTTTATATTAAATATCGAATCAATTTCAGATCCAAACGTTTATAAAGCTTCATTAACAGTTCAGGTTGCTCGCCCAATTTATAATAGCACTTACCAAGCTGCAATGGTTAATTTTATTGATGCTGATGTAACTTTTAAATATGTGGAGTTTCAACCAGTTGAGTTTAATGAAAATAGGGTTCAAGGCACCGATGCAACTGTAGCAAACCTAACTGCTATTTATGCTTTTTATGCTAACATCCTTATAGGATTAGATTGTGATTCTTTTTCACCTAAAAGTGGTGAAAATTATTTTAGAAAAGCACAGAATATTGTTAACAATGCTCCTGAAGGAAAAGGTATTTCAGGATGGAGAGTTTTTGATGGGTTAAGAAACCGATATTGGCTAAGTGAAAATATGATTAATAGTAGATATAATATTATTCATGATGTTATTTATAGCTATTATCGGTCGGGATTAGATAAAATGGTTGAAAACGAGAATGAAGCAAGGGCAAATATTTTACAATCATTGATTCAGCTTCATGCATTTAATAAGGAGAATCCTAACACGATGATACTACAGTTTTTTATGCAAGGAAAACTACCAGAAATAGTAGGAGTATTTAAAAAGGGAACGACTGAAGAAAAAGCTAGGGTAATTGAATTAATGAACACATTGGATGTTGTAAATTCATCAAAATACAAACAAGAATTATAGTGCGAAATATTATTTTACTGGTTGTTGTATTTTTTTCTTTTGCTTGCAGCTCAAATTATAGCAAGAAAAAGGAATTGAAAGTAATTCCAGTTAATGAAATGCAAAAGATTGTGTGGGATATTTTAAAAGCGGATGAGTATTATGTGCGAATTAGGGTAAAAGACACAATAGCTCCAATTCAAACAAATAATCTAAAATTATATGATCAGGTATTTAAATCATATGGTATTACCAAAGAGCAATTTTATTTTAGTTATAAATACTACGAATCTCATCCTGTTCAATTTAAAGTATTAATTGATTCTGTAGAATCAATTGCTAAATTTCAGAGAAATCAAGTTTTAGAAAAATAAAGTGAATTATACCTGTTATGAATAAAGTATTTAAAGATGCAACAACTGCAATTGCCGACATACCAAATGGCGCAACAATAATGTTGGGTGGATTTGGTTTGAACGGGATACCAGAGAATTGTATTAAAGCTTTAGTTGTACGTGGTATTAATAATTTGACATGTATCTCTAATAATGCAGGTGTAGATGATTTCGGCTTAGGGTTATTATTGAAAACCAAGCAAATTAAAAAAATGATTAGTAGTTATGTTGGCGAGAATGCTGAATTTGAACGACAATTGTTAAGTGGTGAATTGGAAGTTGATTTAGTGCCTCAAGGAACACTAGCTACTCGGATTGAAATGAGGGGCATGGGTATACCAGCTTTTTTTACGCCTGCTGGTTTTGGAACTGAAATAGCAGAAGGGAAAGAAGTTAGGGAATTTAATGGGAAAATGTATTTGATGGAACATGCACTTCATGCCGATTTCGCAATTATTAAAGCATGGAAAGGCGATACAATGGGTAATTTGGTTTTTAGAAAATCAACTCGAAATTTTTCAACTTCAATGGCAAAAGCTGGTGATATTACAATAGTAGAAGTAGAAGAATTAGTAGAATCTGGTCAAATAGATCCCGATGATGTGCATGTGGCTGGTGTTTATGTTCATCGTATATTCAAGGGGGAGGGATATGAGAAAAGGATTGAAAGGAGAACAGTTAAATTATAGAACAACTTTAAATTTAGTACATCAAATAAACTATCTAGATGCTGGATAAATTTGGAATTGCAAAGCGAATTGCTCAAGAGTTGAAGGATGGTATGTATGTAAATTTAGGTATAGGTATACCTACCCTAGTTGCTAATTATATTCCTGAAGGAATAACTGTTGTATTACAAAGTGAAAATGGTATTTTAGGGATGGGTTCCTATCCAGAAGAATCTGCGATTGACGCTGATTTGATTAATGCAGGAAAAGAAACAGTTACAGTTATTTCTGGGGGATCATTTTTTGATAGTGCTGAAAGTTTCGGAATGATTAGGGCAGGAAAAATTGATTTAACCGTACTTGGAGCGATGGAAGTGAGTGCCAATGGTGATATTGCTAATTGGAAGATACCTGGGAAAATGGTAAAAGGGATGGGAGGAGCAATGGACCTTGTTGCTAGTGCAAAAAATATTATTGTTGCAATGATGCATACGAATCCGAAAGGAGAGAGCAAGCTATTAGCTAATTGTACTTTGCCTTTAACGGGAATAGGGTGTGTAAAAAAAGTGGTTACTGAGTTGGCAGTTCTAGATATTATTTCAGAGGGTTTCTTATTAGTTGAACGAGCACCGGGAGTGTCGGTTGAAGAAATTATTTCCAAAACAACTGGTAAGTTATTAGTACCTGATCATGTTCCTGAAATGACATTTGCAAATTAAATCGTTATCTAATAATCAACAATTTGCTATTTGTTGTGTTATATTTGATTGATAATTATTGATAATTAAACAATATAAAAATGAGTATTCAAAAAGGTCAAGAAGCACCTAATTTTTCATTATTTAATACCGAAAAAAAGAAAGTAAATTTAGCCGACCATAAAGGTAAAAACGTAGTGATATTGTTCTTCCCGTTAGCATTTACTGGTGTGTGCACAGCAGAGTTATGTAACGTAAGAGATAATATTGCAGTATACAATAATACCAATGCGGAAGTATTTGGTGTTTCAGTTGATTCTTTATTTGTGTTAGATAAATTTAGAACTGAGCAAAATCTTAATTTCCCATTGTTAAGCGATTTTAATAAAGAAGCAGCAAAAGCATACGGAGTATTATATGAAACATTCCCCGCATTTGAAATGATGGGTGTAAGCAAGCGTGCAGCTTTTGTAGTAGATAAAAACGGTATGGTACAATATGCTGAAGTATGTGCTACCCCTGGCGATTTGCCCAATTTTGCTGCCATACAAACTGTGTTGGAGGAATTAAACTAATAATTTATAGTCTTAATATATAAAGCATTGATTTGCATTAATTTGCAGCTTAATGCCTTTGTTTTTTTTGGATTCTCACGTAATATTATTTAATTTCATTGTATAATTAATTGAATGAGGTATTTATACTCAACATTTTTATTGAGTTTTTTTATTGTCTGTAGTAGTTTTTCTACGGATTTCTCTACCTATGATAACCTGATTCGATTAAATGAAGTTCCTTCTAAAATTCAACGTTTTTTTCCAAACCCAGCTACTCAGTATATTCAATTTGATTTTGATAAAACTGTTGACAAATCATATACGCTAGAAATTTACAATTTTATAGGGCGAAAAATGTCGTCATCTGTAATTAACGAATCGAAAATTATTATTTATTTTAACGACAACTATTATCGAGGCTTATATATTTTTCAACTTCGCGATCGTAATGGAAGAATTGTAGAGTCGGGTAAATTTCAAGTTGTTAGGTAATTGATAATTTAATGAAATTTTGAAATAAGTTCAACTTGTGCATTGTTTGCTCTTAACATTGCAAGTCCTTCCTTAGTAGTCATAAACTCCATTTGTAATCTTTTTTTATTTAGAATACTTATTTTATACAGAATATTGAGGTGTTTGATTATTTCTTTCCAAGCAAAAAAAATCGAGTGAGAGGGATCATATATGTGTGTAGGATCGCTACCAGCTCCATTTATTTCTATTATTGAAAAACCCTTGCCTTCTTTTAACTCTCCCCATGTATTGTATTTAATATCTAGTCTTCCGTAATAAAATTCAGGTATTGTGTCGCAAATATTATTTATACCCGAAATTAGTTGTGCATCTACTAAATGAGTGAGGTCTAAAAATTTAGCTCCTCTTGCATGATTACCATATGGAACTAATGTAAATAGTTCATTTTTAGTTAATACCTTATGGAGTAATTTTCCATAAGATACTTTTAGTTTTTCTAATTGAAGAACAAATCGATCATTTTGAATAATTATTTCTTCTATTGTTAAAATACCATCTCCAATAACTGTAAGAAATTCTTTTCCAACAATTCCTGAAATTGTACCAATTGTTTCACCAGGAATTTTATAATAAAAAATACCTATTTCATTTGGATATTGAATGAATTCTTGCAATAAAAAATTGACCCTTGTTTTTGAGAGATAATCTATTATATCATCATATGAGTTCATTTTTTTTACTTGCAAACCTCTCATACCTATATCTGGTTTAGCTATCAGCGGGTATTTTAAGTTGTAATTACTCATTTGTTTTGCAATACTTTCGATTGTATCATCGTAATTAACCAAAATTGTTTTTGGATAAAACTGCTGAGGAATAATATCATAGATCTTTTTTTTACTCTCCATTAAAAAACCGCCGTTTTCAATGGTAGGATTAGAAGTACTAAAGAAAAAAAATGATCTTGATTTTAATGATAACCAAGCCCAATAAAAATAAATAGGAAAATAGACTAGATTAAACGGCCAGTATTCCCAATTCGTAATCTTTATAATTATTCTTCTGATTTTCAACATGTCTTAATTATTCAATTAACTTAGTTGGTATTTATCAGATTTGTTGGTTAATGATTCTTTATAGGATTTATTATTAATCAAATCGATATAAATAAATTCATGCAGCTTTTCAGAAATAAAAATAGAACTAATACTTACAGTAAAGAGTTCATCATTTCGATTCATATTAATATCAATTGCGGCATCACCTTCTCCTGCATTCAAATGAAAATTTAATATATCTTTTAGTTCAGGATTCGAATTGGAAAGTAGCCATTTATTAAACCAAATTTGCCTTTTAATTATAGTATCAGGTTCATATAAAGTAACGGACGACCAGATATGGGGTATTGAACTATCTAACTCTTTAAAATGCTTTGTTATTCCATCCCATCGAAATTCTGTAAGAAGTTGTTTGTTAAAATAAATTAGCGTAAAAGGCTCAATATTTGTTAAGTCTTCAGCTTCTAAAACCTTTAAAGGATTAATTTTTGTAAAAATATTTAGCAATATAATTCCCCTGCTTTTTTTATATAGAGGTTTTGATTGATGTTTGAAAAAACCGCCGTTCAACAATACAATTGCTTCTCCTGTATTTTTTGTTGCAATCCATGTACCACCTGCATCTGCATCTTTTGGGTAGATTAATTCAAATCCATTTACTTGAACTTTTTTTGGTGCAAACGCTTGACCTCTGCTACTGTGTTCGTCTCTGTTTGATGTTAAAAAGGAATGTTTATTGTGAGGAATAAAAGTTACTGTGCACATACTTCATTTTTATACTTGATGGTTGAGATAGCAATGCCAAAATCATCTGCTACTTTTATCAAATTAAAGGACAAAAGCGCAACCCTTATCAATGCCATATGATGAACTGTATGTTCTAAATTATAGATTAACTCTCTAAAATAATTTGTTTGAACCTGAATTGTAGATAAATTATTCAATGAATAGTCCGTTTCTAGTAATAATAATTTATCGACTTTGTTTAAGCTTTTGGCTAGTATACCGAGTTGGTCTGAAGCAAACAATCTATCTGTTTCTATTTGAATACTTCTCTTTCTTAATTCATAGTTAACTACACCATTTTCGTAGCCGTTATTCAATTCTATATAAAGTTCTATAATATGCCTAACATGCTGACCAATTGAGGCATTTAATAAAGCCTTATTTTGATGGGTGTACTCTGTTTCACTTAATTGGAATAGTACTTGTTGAATTTGTTCAAATAATTTGGAAATAGGATTTGCTAAATACATATTGAATTATTTGTTGTAATTTATCAAACACAGCAATTGATTTCTATAAACATATAATAAAATTACACTCGAAATGAATACTATTATAGCATATATAAATAATTGTCCACCATCGTCTTTTACTACAATGCCTAATTTTGTTAAATGTGAAAATATGGCACCACTCATTACTCCGACTGCTATTAAAGCGCCAAAACCAGTAGTTGCAGGAATTAATATAAGTATAGAAGCAATTAATTCTGCGATTCCAGATCCAATTCTTCCATAAGGCTCGATTCCAAGGGTTGAAAAAATATAAATCGACTCTTCTGCTCCCGTGAATTTGAAGTATAAGGTCTGAATCATTATTAGCGCAGCTATAATTCTAAGTGACCAAGTTAGGATTTTATTTTTTGGCATATATTTTTTTAGTAATACGCACCAAATGTATAAGTCTTACAATATTCAAATATTAATTAATTATTAATTTCTTCAAGCGCTCTAAGTATATCTTCTTTGTCTGATTTTTGCAAAACCTCAATTACTCTATTTGGATTAGATTTAAAAATGGATATTATCAGCTTATTTTGTTTTTCAAATCTTTTGCATACATAGCAAATAGCTAGGTGACTCCACAAAAGATATTTTTGATAAAAGTTCAATTTCCCTTCTTCTTTTTTGGATATATAATCTACCGCTTTTTTACATGAAATTCTCATTTTTGTAAGTTTAATTTGTTAGCCAGTTCGATTCTATACATGATCTTAATTGAACTTTAGCTCTGTGTAATATTACCCAGTAGTTGGATGAACTAATGTTTAATTCTTTACATATTTCCTCGCTATCCATATCATCTAAATACTTCATAGTAAATACAGATGCTTGAATTTCTTTTAATTTTTTCTTGCAATTATTTAAAATAGAGTAAAACTCCTTTGATTCAATTTTATTTTCTTGTGAAATAGACCAATCAGATGGGTAAGCCGATTCTTGCCAATGCCCTGCAGTATCAAAAAATACATCTTGATCTAACTCGTCGGAAATTAATTCATCAGTTAAACGATTTGTTGATTTTCTATAATGGTCAATAATTTTATTTTTTAATATCGTAAATAGCCATGTTTTTACAGAAGCTTCACCATTGTATTTATCTACATTTCTCCAAGCAGCTAAAAATGTTTCCTGCACTAAGTCTTTCGCGATATGAGTATCTTTTACTCTTTGAACTACATAGCCATACAATATATCTGAATATTCATTTACCCATTTTGTAGCACTTTGTTGATGTTGTTTATTATCCATTCAAATTATTTTGAATGAAAGTTATAACTTTCTTAGTGTTTGCCAATTAATATCAGCTTTTTGAATTAATGAGTCTTGCTTTTTATTCCAATATTCTTTCACTTTTAAATTGTAGTTGAAGTAAAGTTTGTCGTTTAAAATTATCCATGTTTCTATTTGTGTTGGGGCTTTGTGATTATCTGCAGTACCATATGCACAATATCCTCCATATTGTGGTGCATATTTATGTGGGTTGTCTATAAATAGTTTTAAATTTTTTGATGTTGAAAACAACCATTTAGTTTCTTTCCATTGGTATTGTAGGCTATCAAACCCAAGTGTAGGTTTGCCTTCTGAGAAGAAGGCAACAACATCATACCCTTTAATAGCTTTACCATTTGTAGAAAATATTTCTGCTTGTTGTGCAAGTAAGATTGAAGCATTTGAAAGTAAAGCGATGAGAATTGTATATATTTTTTTCATGATTAATGATTTGTTTTTGTCCAGTTATTGTCTGCTTTATTTTTTAATGATGGTTCTTCTTTGTTCCATTTAGTTAATGTATTGTTTACCCAAGTATGATAGAATAAATAAAGTTTACCATTAATTACTTTAAAAGTGGAAGGATCAATTTCTACTTTTTCTCCATTTGATCCCATAGCATATGCGCACCAACCACCATATTGTGGTTCATATTTTGAAGGATTAGCTCTGAATAATTCTTTGTTCTGTGGAGTTGAAAAATAATATGTAATTCCATCTACCAAAAAATTAATGGATGATTTTCCTTCTATAGCTTTATTGCTTTCAAAATAGGCAACGGGGTCATAGCCCTGTATGGCAAGTCCATTTTTTTCGGTATTAAAATTTCTTTTGCGTAAGTCAGTCTGTGCAGATACTTTTCCAAAACTTAATCCTATTGTTGTAGATATTAAAAGAAGTAATATTAATTTCATTGAAGTCGTTTTAATATACTTCAATACGCAGCATTTAACAAAGCCTTACAATTTATCTGAAACTTCTACAATTAAAAATTTCAAATAATTGGTATTGTCCATTCCCCAAATGATTGGGTGATCCGATGATTGAGTTTTGAAAGTTACCTGGCGGATTCTTTTTTTTGCATCTCTTGCTGCCATTTCAATGGTTTGTATAAACAAATCGGGGTGTACTAAATTGGTACAGCTAGACGTAACAAGAAATCCGCCGTTTCTGAGGAGTTTCATCCCTCTTAAATTAATTTCTTTATAACCTGCTACAGCTTTATCTATGCTTTCTCTACTTTTTGTAAAAGCAGGGGGGTCGAGCATTACAACATCATATTTTGGACCGCTTTTACCCCAATCTTTCAACACATCAAATGCGTTCAATGCCTCGAAGCGACAAATTTTTTCTAAACCATTAAGTGCTGCATTTTTATTTGCTTGTAAAACAGCTTGTTCAGAAATATCGATGCCTAAAACTGATTTTGCACCATAATGTGCTGCATGAATTTCAAAAGTACCAGTATAAGTAAATGCACCTAATACTTCTGCATCTTTTACGATGTGTTTAATGGCTTTTCTATTGTCTTGCTGATCTAAAAAGTACCCAGTTTTTTGTCCATTTTCTATATCTACATGAAATTGCAAACCATTTTCATTGATGATGATATTTGTATCAAATGGTTCCGATAAAAATCCTTTTTGTTGTTCAAGGCCTTCTAATGTTCTAACTGGAACATCATTTCTTTCGTAAATTCCTTTGGGATTAAATAAAGTATTCAAAGCTTTTACAATAGATGGCTTCCATTTTTCCATACCCAGCGCCAATGTTTGCAAAACAAAATAATCGTTGAATTTATCTATGATCAGGGCTGGAAGATAGTCTGCTTCTCCAAAAACCAATCTGCAGTTTTCGGTGTAGCCAGTTTTTTTTCGATAATTCCATGCAGTGGTAATTCTATTTAGAAAAAAATTGTCATCAATTAATTCATGTTTTCTAGTGAGTAAACGAACCAGAATCTGTGATTTTGGGTTAAAATAGCCTACCCCGGCAATTTTACCATCCGAGTAATGAACGTCAACTAAATCTCCAGGTTCTGGGGTTCCTGCAATTCGATCTACCTCATTGCCATAAATCCATGGATGGCCATTAGCAATTCTGGGGGCAATTTTCTTTTTGAGGTAGAGCTTTATCATTTGGCAAATATAGGATGTGTCTAACTGTCATTTTTTCTCTTTTCTTTGCGTGGCAAAATATTTGCTTAATAGGAGAATCAATACAAAAGCATTATGGAAGAGCAAGAAATGACCGATAATACGGAAACGGCTGATAAAATGGAAGATTTTGGAATAAATGCTGACGAAAATGCAGCCGGAACTTCACATTTGAATGAACCTGTATCTGAGCAACCAGCCTTGTTAAAAATTCAAACTGAATTACAAGAGCAAAAAGATAAGTATTTACGTTTGATGGCTGAGTTTGATAATTTCAGAAGACGGACAGCTAAAGAACGATTAGAATTAATGCAAACTGCTGGCAAAGACGTAATTGTTTCCTTATTGGATATTTTAGATGATTGTGATAGAGCTGAGAAACAGTTAAATGATTCAAGCGATTTATCAATACAAAAAGAAGGTATTCAGCTAGTATTTAATAAGCTTCGTTCAAATATGCAACAGAAAGGGTTAAAGGCTATGGAGAGTATTGAAGCAGATTTTGATGTTGAAAAGCATGAAGCTATTACTGAAATTCCTGCTCCGACAGATAATTTAAAAGGCAAAGTGATAGATGAAGTAATGAAAGGATATTATTTGAATGATAAAATAATTCGTTTTGCTAAAGTAGTGGTAGGTAAATAATTAATTATGGCTAAAAGAGATTTTTACGAAATATTGGGTGTAGCTAAATCTTCATCTGCTGATGAGATAAAAAAAGCATATCGAAAAGTAGCAATGCAATTTCACCCTGATCGTAATCCTGGAGATGCAGCTGCCGAAGAGAAATTTAAGGAAGCTGCTGAAGCTTATGAAATATTAAGTGACACTGATAAAAAAGCCAAGTATGATCGTTATGGACATGCTGCTTTTGGTCCGGGAACTGGAGGTGGTGCACATCATGGTGCAGGGATGAATATGGACGATATTTTTAGCAATTTTGGTGATATTTTTGGAGACGATGTTTTTGGTAGTTTTTTTGGTGGCGGTGGAAGAAGCCGTGGAGGTGGAACTAGAGCACGTGGGCAGCGTGGAAGTAATTTGCGAATTAAATTGAAATTAACGTACGAGGAAATTGCGAAAGGTGTAACAAAAAACGTTAAAGTAAAAAAACATGTTACTTGTACAACATGCGCAGGTAGTGGAGCTAAAGATAAAAACAGTGTTCAAAATTGTGGTACATGTGCAGGAAGTGGTCAGGTAAGAAAAGTGACGAGTACATTTTTAGGACAAATGCAAACTGTTACTACTTGTCCAACTTGTAATGGTGAGGGTACTACTATAACATCAAAATGTGGAACATGTAAAGGTGATGGTAGGGCATATGGTGAAGAAACTATTGCTATTGATATTCCTGCAGGTGTTCAGGAAGGAATGCAATTAAGTATGGGTGGTAAGGGAAATGCTGGAGCAAGAGGTGGAGGTCCTGGAGATTTAATTATTCAAATAGAAGAAGAAGCACATGAAGAATTACATCGAGATGGATTGAATGTAGCATTTGATTTGCATATTACTTTTCCGGATGCTGTTTTTGGGACAAATGTTGAAGTTCCTACAATTGATGGAAGGGCAAAAATTAAAATTCCAGCTGGTACGCAAAGTGGAAAAATATTTCGATTAAAAGGTAAAGGATTTCCTGAAGTACAGGGATATCAAAGAGGTGATCAATTAATTAATGTGAATGTTTGGACTCCACAATCTGTGAGTACAGATGAAAAGTCCGCATTAGAGAAGATGGCCGCAAGTGGTAATTTTAAACCTAATCCTGCAAAAGGGGAAAAGAGTTTTTTTGACAGAGTTAAAGAAGCATTTAGTTAATTATTGTAGCTAGTTTATTCTGAATTTTTTAATTGATATATTTCTTTAAGATTGCGCCCATATCCGTCATAATCAAGGCCATAGCCAAGTACAAAACGATTTGGTATAGAAAAACAACAATAGTCGATCTTTATTGGATACAGTGTTGCATCAGGTTTATGAAGTAGCACTGCAACCCTTAACGAACTAGGTTGTTGGTTTTGTAGTTGTGGTAAAAACTCATGCAATGTTTTTCCTGTATCAATAATGTCTTCTATAATGATAACGTGACGGTGACTAATGTCGGCATCCAAACCAATTGATGTAACTACATTGCCAGTAGATTTTGATCCTTTATAGGATGCTAATTTGATGAAACAAATTTCTGCTTCTAGCTCTATTGATTTAAATAAATCTGCAGCAAACATAAATGAGCCATTGAGTATTGCAATGAATAGAGGCTTTTTTCCTTTATATTCTGTATTTATTACTACAGCCAGTTCTTTAATTTTTTCTTGAATTAACGATTCTGGTAAATAAGGTTCGAATATTTTATCAAATAGGGTAATTTCCGGCATATTACTTTTTATTTGCAGTTGCTTGAATGTTATTAATTGGTTTTAAGTAGATTTTATTTCCTTCTATTGGCTTATAATCTTTTAATATATTATTATATAGTAAAATACTTTCTAATCTAACCCCTTCTATCTGGGCTATAGTGTGTAATGATTCTC
>JAYVRC010000413.1:0-4442 GCA_043776615.1 Sphingobacteriia bacterium | reverse complement strand
GCGAAATTCAATTTGGTTTCAACATTTCTAGGATATTTAATATTCGTTCTAAAAAAATGAGAAAAAACTAAATTCATTTTACTACAGTTATAAAAAAGCAGTACCTTATACTTTTTATTAACTATAACCTTATCACTAATATCGGGTCAATGAAAAAATTAATGAGTCTCTTTATCCTTATAACAGTAATTGCACTTGCTTGCTCAAAAGGAGGTGATGCAGTAACTTCCCCTTCTGGCTCTACTACAGTAGACTGCAGTGTAATCGATAGCAGATTTGGAGCTGTAGTTTCAGTAATAATTCAGAATTCATGTGCAACCAGCAGTGGTTGTCATAGTGCAGGAAGTGTCAATGGTCCTGGTCCACTCACTAACTATACTCAGGTAAAAGCTGCGGCTAATGAAATCAACGCTTCAGTAGCAGCTGGAAGAATGCCTAAAGGATCTTCATTGTCTACTGCACAGAAAAACGCCATTTCTTGTTGGGTTTCTTCTGGAGCATTAAACAATTAAATAAACTTAATTAAGAAGCTTTTCTTGGCGTAACAGAAAATCCACCACCTTTTTTAGAAGATGAGAAATTTTTATTTCCCATAGCTCCCGTTGCTTTACCAAATGTGCTAGCCGGTCCAGCGGGTTTAGTAGTCATTCCAGATGCTGTTGTTGGCTTTTTTGTAGCTTTTCTGCTCGATTTTGCTTTTCCCATTTAGTTGATTTTGTATGAAGTTACTGATTTTATTATACAATTATTTCAATCACTTAACTTCGCCAAAAAATGTGGAATGAATAAGCTCAGTAATTTGGCAGAAACTTTAATTGGAAGTGAAATAGTAAAATTGGGGAATGCCATTAATGAGCGTATTCGAAATGGCGAAACCATTTATAATTTCACCATTGGAGATTTTAATCCCTCAATATTTCCTATTCCTGTTGAGTTTGAACAGTTAATTATTGAGTCGTATCAACAACATTATACCAATTACCCAGCAGCAGAAGGCATATTAGAATTACGACAAGCCATTGGATCTTTTATTAAAGAATGGGAAGGCCTAGATTTTAGTCCGGCTGAAATTCAAGTAGCTTCTGGTGGGCGTCCGTTAATTTATTCTTTATTCAAAGTACTTGTAGATAAAGGAGATAAAGTAATTTATGGCGTTCCTTCATGGAATAATAATCACTATGTACATTTAACGGATGGAGAACATTGTTTAATAAACTGTAGTCCCGAAAACAATTTCATGCCAACGGTTGCAGATATTAAAGCCAGCATTAAAGGAGCAACACTTATTTGTTTATGTACACCTCAAAATCCAACAGGAACAACAATTTCAAAAGATGCGTTGGCTGCTATTTGTGAATTAATTATTGAGGAAAATAATCAACGTGGTGAAAATGAAAAGAAATTATATTTAATGTTCGATCAAATGTACTGGACCTTAACTTATGGTGATACAGTTCATTATAATCCAATTACATTAAATCCTGCAATGAAGCCATACACCATTTATATAGATGGAATTTCGAAAGTTTTTTCTGCTACTGGCGTAAGAGTTGGTTGGGCTCTTGGACCAGAAGATGTAATTGCTAAAATGAAAGCAATATTAAGTCACCTTGGTGCTTGGGCTCCAATGGCAGAACAAAAGGCATTAGCCAAGTACCTGCCCATGAAAGAAGCGATCAATGAATACTTGCTTCATTTTAAATCTGAAATTGAATTTAGGCTTCAATCAATCTACCAGGGTTTTATTGCATTAAAAGCAAAGGGGTTTGACGTTGATGCGGTTAGTCCTCAAGCAGCTATTTATTTAACCATCAAAATAAATTTAGTAGGAAAGAAAACTACCGATGGTAAATTACTGCAAACTCAATCGGATGTAACATCCTATATTTTAGGGGAAGCAAAAATTGCGGTGGTGCCTTTTTCCGCGTTTGGAGCTGGTGCTGAAAGTGCTTGGTACAGATTAAGTGTTGGCACTTCTATAAAAGAAGAGATTCCAATTGTGTTAAGTAATTTAGAGAAAGCCTTACAAAAACTGAGTTAGTTTTTATTATTGATGAAAATGAACGACTTGTTAGGGTGGTCTTGTAATATTTTTTTAACTAAATGTTCTTTGGAAATTATTTTTCTGCGATTGATATCAATTATTTCATTTGCTAAACAAAAGCTGCTCCAATTTTCAACAGGTACTAAAATTAAATTCAATATTTCTAATTGACGATCGATTTCAGCTCGTGAAAGATGTTTGATATTAGATAAAACAAGTAAGTCTCTATTCATAGTTAAAACACATTAATGTTTTGGACAACCACAGTAAGTAGTTTTTTTCGATTTTTGAAAAATACCACAAGAACTTGTAACTAGCATAGAAAGTAACAACAAAACAATAATTTGGTTTATTTTCAGTTTCATTTATCCTACTAAATTAATGAATTTGAGTTCATTTAAAAAATATACGATTTTAGTTGCCCCTTTAGATTGGGGTTTAGGGCATGCCACTAGGTGTATTCCAATAATTAGAGGATTGTTAAATAATGGGCACAACGTGGTAATAGCTGCAGAAAGAGCTCAGTTAATTTTGTTGAAGCAAGAATTTCCAACAATTAAATATGTTGAATTGAGGGGTTATCGGGTGCAATACAGTAAAAGCAATATTTTTTTTTCGTTAAAGCTTATTGTTCAAATACCTAGAATAATTAAAACAATCTTCATTGAAAATAAATGGCTAAAACAAATTGTTGAAGATGAAAAAATTGATTTGGTAATTGCCGATAACAGATATGGATTGTACCATAAAACCATTCCTTGTATTTTTATTACGCATCAACTCAATATTAAAGCTCCTTTCAAATGGTTAGAGCAATTGATTCAATCCATCAACTATAAATACATCAATCGATATACTGTATGCTGGGTACCAGATATAGAAACTGTTCCAAATGTTGGAGGCGTTCTGTCCCATCCAACTATAATGCCAACAATACCTGTACAATATATTAATTTACTTTCTCGGTTTGAAATTAAATTGAGCGAACAAAAATACGATCTGTGCATATTATTATCTGGACCAGAACCGCAGCGAACCTCACTAGAAGAAAAAATATTGCAATCTATTGGTGCCATAAATACAAGAATCTTATTGATTAGAGGTAAGCCAGAAAGCGACGAAGTTCTTTCTGTACCTTGTAATGTTACCGTTGTAAATCACTTGAACACCAATTTGTTAGGAGAAGCAATTCAACAAAGTGAATTCATCATATGCAGAAGCGGCTACACCACCGTAATGGAGTTATTAGCACTAAAGAAAAAAATGATATTGATACCCACTCCTTCACAAACTGAACAAGAATATCTTGCTAAACATTTGATGCAGTTGGAACTTGCTATTACGGCTCCACAAGCTAATATCGACTTGATCAAATTGATTCAACAGGCAAAAGAATTTGACTTTAAAACCATTTCTGTAAAACAGTTTGATGAGAATAGTATTGATCAGCTCATACAAATTGCAGTTTCTTAATTACTCAACTTACATTTGTAATGAATGCAAAACAAAACCAAAGCTTATATTGCGGTAATCGGCGCCAATTTTATTTTTGGCAGCAGTTATGCAATAGTTAAGTATATCACACCCTCGGTTATACATCCTTTTGGTTTGAACTTTGTTCGTGTTGCAGTTAGTATTATTTTATTCTGGACATTATTTTTGTTTAAGCCCGGTAAAAAAACGATTGATAAAAAAGATATTCCAAGATTTATATTATGTGGAATAACTGGAATAGTAATTAATCAATTGTTTTTTATAAAAGGACTATCGCTTACTACTGCAATTCATAGTTCATTACTTTCCTTGGCCACACCAATTTTTATAACAATCATTGCGGCATTGGTTTTAAAAGAAGGGTTTACTACTTTAAAGGCAATAGGATTGGCTTTTGGCATTGGAGGAGCTTCTTTATTAATTATGATGAAAGACAATTCCATAGTAGGAAGCGATATGTTGTTAGGCGACATAATGGTATTAATAAATGCCATCTCCTATGCTTTTTATTTAGTGATGGTACGTCCTTTAATGGAAAAGTATTCAGGTATTCAAGTTTTAAGGTGGGCTTTTACCATTGGAGCTGTAGGGATTTTGCCATTTGGTTTACCCCATTTTTTATCAACCAATTGGTCGGCATTTAATTTTAGTCAATTTGTTGCTTTAGGATATGTAGCTATTGCTACAACTTTTCTTGCATATTTATTAACGGTATATAGTATTTCAACTATTGGATCTTCGGCAACAGGCGCATTTATTTATACTCAACCTCTTTTTGCTGCTGTAATCGCAACATTATTTGCAGGAGAGCATTTTAATATAATCAAAGCAATGGCCGCCTTGCTTATTTTTACTGGGGTATATTTAGTAAATTATAAAAAGTTAACTACTGCACCAGCTTAGG
>JAYVRC010000412.1:0-4454 GCA_043776615.1 Sphingobacteriia bacterium | reverse complement strand
GAATTCCGCCCCAAGAATTTCCTAAAACATAAAAGTTAGCACTATCAGCACCTATTGCTTTACGAACTTGTTCTACTTCTTCTACAAATCGTTCTGTTGTCCATAAGCTGCTATCTTTTGGTTGATCGCTATAATAGGAGCCTAGTTGATCGTATTCATAAAATTCAAAACTTTCTCTTTGAAAAAATGTTTCAAAACATTCCATGTATTCATGGGTCATTGCTGGGCCGCCATGCAACAATAAAATTTTAATTGTAGGATTATTTCCAAAGCGTTTTGTCCACACTTTAAAATCACCAACTGGCGTTTTTATGGGAATCATTTTTACGCCACCTCCTTCAATAGAATCACCATAGTTATAGTAATTAGATGTTGTAGGTTGTTTGGTATCGCATGAAAACAAAATGAAAGCAAAAAGTAAAAGGAAGAGGGTTCGCATGGTTGACTATATTTTGAATTTGTAAGATAGGAAAATTAGTAATTGGTAATCATTTCCATTGTTTGAAATTAACTTATTTTATCAAAATCATTATTGGTTAGATGTTGAATATTTCTAGTAATTTTTTCAATATCCCAGTTCCACCATTTTATGGTTAATAATTGATTGATTTTGTCGTTCGAAAATCGTTTTTTAATTTCTGTTGCCGGGTTGCCTCCAACTATACTATATGGTGCTACATCTTTTACTACAGTTGAATTAGTTGCAATAATTGCTCCATCACCAATAGTTACACCTGCCATTATTGTGGCATTAAACCCTAACCATACATCATTGCCTATTATCAAATTTCCTTTGTTAGGATAAGCTTTCCCATCCATTGCATTTTCCCAGCCATTTCCAAAAATGGCAAATGGATAGGTTGAAATTGTATCTGTTAGATGATTTGCTCCATTCATGATGAATTGAACATTAGAAGCGATCATACAAAATTTACCAATTATGAGTTGGTCTCCTGTAAAATCAAAATGGTATTTTACATTTTTTTCAAAATTTGCTACATTTTCAAAATCATCATAGTAGGTAAAATCACCAACAATGATATTGGGATTTTTAATGATGTTTTTTAAAAAGCACAATTGCTTGTAATGGGGCAGAGGGAAAACAATATTTTTATCGGGGTATAACATAGCTAGTACTTTAAATAGTTGTGACTTTTGTATTTTTCATTAATTCCCATAGCCCTATTAATGGACCAATTGATAGCAACATATAAATGTATTTAGCATCTATATATGAAGTCAAAAAATTAATTGATTGAATGCTAATTAAAGTAATCAAAAACCCAATACAGTTTACAATGGTTAAAGAAGTTCCTCTCAATTCTTCTGCTACATTTTGCGCAACCAACGTTGAAAACAATGGAGAGTCTGCTACTACAGTCATCCCCCAAAAAAACAAGAATGATAAAAAAAGCAGTAAGTTATTATTCAATAAAACCAATGGAGAAACTAAACAACATATACATGAAGACAATAAAAGTATTGTAGCAATTTTTTTTGGATGAAATTTTATTGAAAGTTTTCCAGCTATGATACATGCTATTGAACCAGATGCAATAATACAAAATGAATAAAGAGGGATATTTAAATGATCATATTTAAATTTATTTTTATAATTCAATAAAATAACTGGAACAAAAGTCCAAAATGCATACAATTCCCACATATGTCCGAAATACCCGAAAGCAGCTGATTTAAATTGATTGTTTTTAAATGCAATTAAGAAAGAACTAATATTTAATGTCTTGTTTGTTTTTCTGTATGGGCCATCAGGGACAAGTAAAAACAACGCAAGTCCACCTATACATGAAAGCATTGAAGTTGCATAGATTACATATTGCCAGGGCAATTGTGAAGTACTATTTTTTAATAAATGAGGTAAGGCTGTTCCAAGTACTAATGCACCAACTAAAAACCCTAATGAGCTTCCAAGCCCTTTTTGAAAATAATCGGCAGCTATTTTCATTCCAACAGGATAAATTCCTGCCAAAAAAAATCCAGTAAAAAATCTAAATAGAAGTATGTTAGTTGAATGAATCCCTTCTATACAAATAGCCAAATTAAAAAAAGCTGCAATTATTGAACTAATAAAAAAAACGACAGAAGGAGAAAAACGATCTACAATTGTTAGTAATGCAAAACTGAATGTGCCAAACACAAATCCCAATTGAACAACACTAATAAAATGTGCTAAAAAATACTGATTAAGATTAAACTGTTTAACTATTTCGGGCATTATTGCGTTTCCGGCAAACCAAATGGATGTGCAAAAGAATTGTGCAATAATAATTATGGGTAAAACCTTTTTCAAACAACTAAAGATAGAAATAGTAGTTAATTATTGTTGTAAATTTGATGTATCAAAAAAAATCAATTTAAAAAGAATAAAATATGGTAAATGATCAAAGTGTAAGTAATAGTGAAAGCAAGTGCCCGTTTACAGGCAATATGGCTAAAAAAACTGCTGGTAATGGTACAAAAAATGTTGATTGGTGGCCTAATCAATTAAAATTAAATATTCTTCGTCAAAATTCTGCTCTCTCAAATCCTCTTGGAGCAGATTTTAATTATGCTGATGCGTTTAAATCATTGGATTTAGATGCTGTTAAAAAAGACATTTTTGAATTAATGACCAATTCACAAGATTGGTGGCCCGCAGACTATGGACATTATGGTCCATTTTTTATTAGGATGGCTTGGCATAGTGCAGGTACCTATAGAACTGCAGATGGCAGAGGTGGTTCGGGATCGGGCACACAGCGTTTTGCTCCTTTGAATAGTTGGCCAGATAATACCAACTTAGATAAAGCCCGTTTACTCTTATGGCCAATTAAACAGAAATATGGCAACAAATTATCTTGGGCCGATTTAATGATATTAACTGGCAATTGTGCATTAGAATCGATGGGTTTTAAAACTTTTGGTTTTGGAGGAGGGCGAGCAGATGTTTGGGAGCCTGAGGAAGATGTTTATTGGGGATCTGAAAAAGAATGGCTTGCAGACAAGCGTTATTCTGGTGACAGAGAATTAGAAAATCCGCTTGCTGCAGTTCAAATGGGTTTAATATATGTTAATCCAGAAGGGCCTAATGGAAATCCTGATCCACTTGCATCTGCACGCGATATTCGTGAAACATTTGCTCGTATGGCTATGAATGATGAAGAAACTGTTGCTTTAATTGCAGGAGGACATACATTTGGTAAAACACATGGTGCCGCAGATCCGGACAAACATAAAGGACCAGAACCAGCAGCAGCAGGTATTGAAGAACAATCGCAAGGTTGGAAAAATAGTTTTGGTACAGGAAAAGGAGAACATACTATTACCAGTGGTTTAGAAGGAGCATGGACTACAACACCAACAAAATGGAGTAATAATTATTTCGAAAACTTATTTGGTTTTGAATGGGAGTTAACTAAGAGTCCGGGAGGTGCTCACCAATGGAAACCAAAAAATAATGGTGGCGAAGGTACGGTTCCAGATGCGCATAATCCTTCAAAGAAGCATGCTCCATTTATGCTTACTTCGGACATAGCTTTAAGAGTGGATCCTGCATATGAAAAAATTTCTAGAAGGTTTTTTGAAAATCCTGATCAATTAGCAGATGCATTTGCAAGGGCTTGGTTTAAATTAACGCATCGCGATATGGGTCCTCGTGTTTTGTATTTAGGAAAAGAAGTTCCTACCGAAGAATTAATTTGGCAAGATCCCGTTCCTATTGCTACCTATCAAATGATTGATGAAACTGATACAGCTTCATTAAAATTGCAAATATTATCAACTGGGTTAAGTATAGCACAATTGGTTTCAACTGCTTGGGCATCTGCATCTACTTTTAGAGGATCAGACAAAAGAGGTGGTGCAAATGGTGGCAGATTAAGATTAACACCACAAAAATATTGGGCTGTTAATAATCCAGCACAATTATCAAAAGTATTGGATGCATTAGAAAATATTCAGAAAACATTTAATGCGGCTAGTAATGGCAAGCAAGTTTCCATGGCAGATTTAATTGTATTGGGTGGATGTGCTGCAATTGAAAAAGCTGCGAGTAATGCTGGGCATACTATTACTGTACCTTTTGCTTCAGGACGAACAGATGCATCTCAAGAACAAACAGATGTTGAATCATTTTCTTTGTTGGAGCCAATTGCAGATGGTTTCCGCAATTATGCAAAAGCACATTATACATTATCAGCCGAAGATTTATTGATTGATAAAGCGCAACTATTGACTTTAACTGCTCCAGAGATGACGGTGCTGGTAGGAGGTATGCGTGTATTAAACACCAATTTTGATCATTCAAAACATGGAGTGTTTACCAATAATACGGAAGCGCTTACAAACGATTTTTTTGTGAACTTATTGAAAATAGAAAATGTATGGTCTGCTACCAATGAGCATAAAGATTTATTTGAAGGTCGTGATCGTAAAAGTGGAGAAATAAAATATAC
>JAYVRC010000411.1:0-4485 GCA_043776615.1 Sphingobacteriia bacterium | reverse complement strand
AAATTCTTTTACTCCCTAAAGGAGAACTCAATAATAATTGACGTAAGTTTTCTGCAAATACATTGATTGCATCTTCATCTGCTTTTTGTTTAAGCAATGTACGGAATTCGGTTTCTAAACTTGGATGTAATAGCCTTCGATAAGCATCTTTGATTGCTTTTTTAATATGATCACCAGCCGGACTCATTCCTTTTATATATTGCTGTTCAATACCGTATAAGGCATCTTCTTCAATAGGAGAAATATTCATTCTTAAAAACCCTTCTAAAAAACCTCTAAGTATTGCGAGAATTCGATGAGACGGTATTTTATGAATGAGTTCAGCAAAATCAAAATAGTCTTTGTATTTAATTGCTTCTGATTCTTTATCAGTTAATACTTTACTTTGCAAAGTTGCAGTATCTTCAAACAACTTACGAAGCTTAGCACGAACTGTTGCATTCTCATTTACAGATTCGGCAATAATATCTCTAGCACCTTGCAATGCATCTTCAATGGAAACAATTTTTTCATTAAAGTATTTAGTTGCTTCTTCCTCAGGAGAAATACTGGATTGCTCCAATATAAATAAAGCCAATGACGCTAATCCATTTTCTCTTGCAATACCCGCTTTTGTTTTACGCTTTATTTTAAATGGAAGATAAATATCTTCTAGTTCTATAATAGTTAATGCTGCATCTATTTTAGCTTGCAATGCTTCAGTCATTTTATCTTGCTCCGTAATAGTTTTTTTGATAAATACTTTTCTTTCTGTAAAAGCAATGATAATTTTCTGTTCATCTTGAATTTGTTGTATTTGAACTTCATCTAAGTTCCCGGTGCTGTCTTTTCTATATCGGGCAATAAAAGGAATAGTAGAACCTTCTAAAAATAAACCCAAAACAGTTTCAACTTGTGTAGCACGTATTCCTAACTTGGAAGCAATTAAAGAAGCAAAAGACATATTGTATTTATTGGTTTTTGGGCAGCGAAAGTAAGTGAAACAGTCTGCAATTAGTGCAAAAATAATTAAAAAGCTTGCGAAGCATTATTGGCTTTTTAACAAAGCCCCATCAAATAGATTTTTCAATGTTGTTAGAAGTTGAGTTATTTCACAGCAAAATAATAAGATTCAATGGGTATAGTTTTGACAATAAATTTCCGATTACTCATTCAATATATACTATGCTCAACCATTTCAAGCATTTGCACAACTTTTTACCATAAACTCCATTAATGATTATCTTTAAATTTAAATTATTAAAGTATGATTAAAGCTTTGTTGATAGATGATGAGTTTAATAATTTAGAAAGCTTACAGTTTTTGCTGCAAAACGATTGTGAAGATATAACTGTAGTTGGTAAAGTACAAAATGCAAGTGATGCAAGAGATTGGTTGACCCACAATACTGCTGATGTAGTCTTTTTAGATATTAATATGCCTATCGAAAATGGATTTCAATTTTTAAGCAGCATAGCTGTTCCTAATTTTAAAGTTGTATTTGTAACTGCTCACAACGAATATGCCCTTCAAGCAATCAAAGCCAGTGCGATTGATTATATTTTAAAACCTATAAATATTGACGAGCTAAAAAAAGCAGTAGAAAAAGTGAAACTTTCATTAAATAACCCAATTGCATCCGAACAAAATAAGCAGTTATTAGCGCATTTATTGCAAATAATTACTAAGAAATCACCACCTAAAAAAATTGCGTTACCGCAATTGGGTAGCATTAACTTTATTGATGTTGATGAAATAGTATCGTTGCAGGCAGACAGCAATTACACCATTATTCACCTTTGTAGTATGCAAAAACTTGTAATAAGTAAAACCCTAAAAGATTTTGAAGAACTATTAGACCAAACACAATTTGCTAGAATACACAAATCGTATATTATTAACATAAAATATATAAAAGAATATAGCACAGCAAATGGTGGCATTGTAAAAATGAAAGATGGTAATCATTGGAGCATTAGCCGCAGGCAGCTAGATAGCTTTATAGAAAAAATGAAAACTGCCAGCTTAATGTTTGGCAAATGATACAATTTATACGATCATTTGAATAGCAGATACTACATCATCAATAATTAAAGTTTTAAATTATATATGCGTTTTATTTATTTTATACTATTTCTATGTTGCATTACTATACCAAGTATAGCCCAGCAAAGTAACTATACTGCTTTTACGGTAAATGATGGCCTGCCTAGTAATTATATTTATAGGTGCATAGAAGATAATAAAGGGTTTTTATGGGTGGCAACTGATGCTGGTATTGCAAGGTTTGATGGTAAGCGTTTTCAAGTATTTACTACTCAAAATGGGCTTCCAGATAATGAGGTATTAGCAACAGTTAAAGAAAATAATGGACGCATCTGGGTAAATTGTTTTAAACAAAGCCCAGCATATTTTAATGAAGTGCAAAACCGCTTTATAAATTCTAATGAAGACACCAATTTAGCACAAATTAAAGAAGGCACTATTACTATGCAAGTTTTTACCTTGCAAAATGGAGGGGTAATATTTGTTAATGAAAAAGGGTCTTTTATAATTAGAGATAATAAAATAACTGCGTACAATATTGGAGCTAAATATGATAATATTTTAATAAAAGAAAATAAAGATGGGAGCTATTTAAGACTTGGTTTTACATTAGATAATACCGAAGAAAGACATTTTAAAATTTACCAAATTAAAAATTCAGCTTACTTAGACAGCGTAGTATTAAAAACAGTAAGCCTTAAGAATAATAAACTTTTGTTACCTGGCTTAAACGATGGTAAATTATACCTATTTAATGAAATGATAGGAAAATGCTTTGTAGTTAGCAAAATTACCACAAACCCACTCAGTTTTAAAATTGATTCAGTTTCTATACCTGAACCTTTTAACAATTTCGAATTTAATACTTCCAGCTTTTATTTGTTAGGGGTTTCGGGTAAAATTTATCTATTTAATAAAAATACATTGAAGCCAGAGGAGGTTGTTACTGGAAATTATTTAGCTAATTCTATATGTAAAGACAGTAAAAATAATTTATGGGTAAGCACGATTGACAAGGGGTTACTGATGTATAAAAAAAAGCAATTGGGTATGGTAGAAATACCAAGCAACTATACCCATACCAACTTTTTAAGCATTGCACGAAAGCAAGATGGTACATTGTTGGCGGGTAATTTTTATGGTGAAGTTGTAGAAATAAAAGATAAAAAAATAACCAGCCATATAATACCCGAAAAAAACAGAATAGCTAGGCAACGGAAAATTTTATTATCTCAAAACAAAGTTTTCACTTTTTCCGAATTGGGTGTTTATATAAACTATACCAAAAAGCTAGCAAATGCCAAAACAGCCATTACCTATAATGATAGTATTATTTTAATTGGTCAGTACTCAAGTCTTCAAAAAATTAATACAATTACAGAAAAGATTATTCCTTTAACGCCTATTAAAAAAAGAGTAACTGCTTTAACAAAATTAAATGACAGTATTATCTATTTTGGTTCAACAAATGGGGTATACAAATATTTTTATGCAAGAGATAGCAATATGTCAATTGCCAAAAACCATCCATTATTAAGCCAAAGGGTATCAGCACTTTGTACTACTCCAGATGGACTTTTGTGGGTTGCCACTTCTGGCGGTGGTGTGGCAATAGTAAAAAATGATAGTTTAATATGTCATATTTCAGAAATGGGAGGCATTTTAGACAATGCATCTCGTAGCATTACTGCTGGCAAACAAGGGCAGGTTTGGTTGGGCACAACAAAGGGCATAAGCGTTATTATCTATACCTTAAAAAATGATAAAGTTAGTTTTTCAATTCAAAACTTATCAATAAACGATGGCCTTACAAACAATGTAGTGAACGAAATGTTGTACCTCAACGATACTGTTTATGCAGCCACAGGCGATGGTATTGCTATTATACCAGCTAATATAACTATCCCTACATTTAACATCCCTGTTCAACTTATCAGGGCAAGCATTAACCAACGCGATACAGTAATTACTTCACATTATAGACTTGGCTATAACCAACGCAATATATTGTTGCAGTTTGCTGGTATTGAATTGAACGGCCATTTTAAAAACCTGCAATACAAATTAGACAAAGAAAAGGGCTGGATTGACTTAGCAGACAATACCTTAATATTATTACTTAACAACGGTTATCATGAGTTACAAGTGAGGGCTATAGATGTAAATGGCAATACAAGCAATCGTATTTCAACCGTAGAATTTACTATTGCCACCCCATTTTGGAAATCACTTTGGTTTTGGTTTGGATTGGCCATAGTAATACAAATAGCCATTATATATATTATTAATAAGCAACAAAAGAAAAGAAAGAGTGCAAAATTAGCCAAAGAAATAGCTACTGTTCAAACGGCTGCTTTAGAGCAACAGGCTTTTACTTCGTTAATGAATCCGCATTTCATGTTTAATGCCCTTAATAGCGTTCAGCATTATATTAATGTTCAGGATAGGCATAATGCCAA
>JAYVRC010000410.1:0-4525 GCA_043776615.1 Sphingobacteriia bacterium | reverse complement strand
TACCCTACGATTTTGATAATTCAGGGATTGTAAGCGCTCCTTATGGTAAACCAGCAGAGGAACTTGAACTGCCATCTGTACTCGAAAGGCGCTATAGAGGTTATTGTATTACCGACATGAAGGTTTTTAACGAAACCATCGATAAATTTAATTCACTTAAAAAGGATATCTATCAATTGTATACCAACTGTCCATTACTGGATTCAAAATCCATTAAACAAACCACAGCGTTTCTCGATAAATTTTTTGTAACCATTAATGATATTGGCGCTTGGCAAAAAGATTTTTCTTATCCCTGTGATCCTAACGGAACGGGCAATGTGGTTATTAAAGGGTTGAAGGGAAATTGAGAAATTATACTTTAGGAAGCCAAAACTAGTCATTAAATAAAATGATTAATTTTTTTTGTATATTCCATAGTTGAAGGGGCGCTGAACTTTTATTTCATCACAGCATAAAACAAGGTATATGCGTAAACTCTTTTCTTTATTTATAGTGTGCTTCACTTTACAAATGGCCTATTCGCAAAGCAACCTAAAAAAGCCCAAATTGGTGGTGGGTATTATTGTAGATCAAATGCGCTGGGACTATCTCTATCGTTATTACGACCGATATGAGTTGAATGGCGGATTTAAACGATTGCTAGTACAGGGGTTTTCCTGTGAAAATACTTTTATACCCTATACACCTACTCTTACCGCTTGTGGACACACTTGCGTTTATACTGGTTCTGTTCCTGCAATTCATGGTATTACCGGAAATGATTGGTGGGATTATACCCAAAACAAAATTGTGTATTGTACAGAAGATACCTCGGCTAAATCAGTTGGGAGTGTGGATGATTTAGGCAAGATGAGCCCTAAAAATTTATTGGTAACTACTATTGGTGATGAACTAAAACTGGCTACTAATTTCAAAAGTAAAGTGGTAGGTATTGCCATGAAAGATAGGGGCGCTATTTTGCCGGCAGGACATAGTGCCAATGCCGCCTATTGGTATGATAATAAATCAGGAGATTTTATTACCTCCTCTTACTATACTTCAGATTTGCCCCAGTGGATAAAGGATTTCAACGCAAAAAAAATGGTAGATAAATATTATTCGCAGAATTGGAATACCCTTTATCCAGTTAATACTTATGAGCAAAGCGCTCCAGTTACCAGAAACTTTCCGAAAAATTTACAACAGTATGCAGGAAAAAATTATGGAGTGATACCCGCTACACCATTTGGAAATAGTTTTACATTTGATATGGCAAAAGCTACTTTGGTTGGAGAGCATTTGGGGGAAGATGCCATTACTGATTTATTTGCTATCAGCCTTTCTTCTACTGATTATATTGGTCACGCGTATGGCCCTAATTCCGTTGAAGCGGAAGATGGCTTCTTAAGACTTGACAAGGAATTGGGTGATTTTTTCAATTATTTGGATGAGAAAGTGGGTAAGGGAGAATACCTTATTTTTCTCACTGCCGATCATGGAGTGGCACATGTTCCTGCTTTTCTAACTGAGCATAAAATTCCTGCTGGAAATTTCGATAATGAAAAAGTAACGGAGGGATTGAATCAATACTTGCTAAAATCTTTTGGAACCAATAATCTGGTTATTGGAATTTTTAATTATCAGGTTTCGCTCGATAGACAATTAATGGTGAATAATCATTTGCAAAAAGATTCTGTGTATGCTGCAACCATTCAATACCTAAAACAGTTTCCTGCAATTGAAAGAGCATTTGCGTTGGATGCACTTAGCAGTATCACATTAAGTAGTAAAATAAAAGAAGCATTGGCAAATGGCTATCAACCCAACAGAAGCGGCGATATACAACTTATTTTGCGTCCTCAATGGATTGATGGATTTTTAAAGGGAGGTACTACCCATGGGGTTTGGAATCCTTACGATGCCCACATACCCTTACTTTGGTCGGGCTGGAATATCAAACAGGGCAAATCAAATAAAGAGGTTTATATGACAGATATTGCCCCTACAATTGCTGCCATGTTATCTATTCAAATGCCCAGTGGTTCAGTAGGTCATGTGATAGAGGAAATATTTAAGTAGGAAGTAAGTTTATTTCGGAGAAATATAATAGTTGATAAATCAGTTATGCCAAAACTAAATTGAATGAAAAGCATAGTGTCCATTATTGGAAGTTTTCTGTTTTATTGCCAGCTCATTCCTGCACAAAATTCGACAATTAATCGTGAAATTTTTTTTACTGAACAAACTATACTGAAAGCATCATTGGTTGCTCCCTTCAATAAATTATTTAATCACTCAATTGTAGGAAAAAATACATTTCTGGCAAGATTCATTTGTAAACTTCCAGATAGTTCTGTTGCGAATGAAAAAATTACAGTTGATTTAAGGGGGCATTTCAGAAGGGATATTTGCACAATTCCTCCTATGAAATTAAATTTTGATCAGCCTGAGGCAACAGTTTTCGCTCCACTTAAATCGCTTAAGTTGGTAAGTGTTTGTAAAACTTTTTCAGAATCAAGCCAATGCCTAGTTAAAGAATATTTGATCTACAAAATTTATAACCTGCTTACTGATCTGAGTTTTAGAGTACGATTAATAGACATGAAATATGTAGATAGCAGCGGAAAGAAAAAGACCTTAAATGAATTGGCTTTTTTTCTTGAAGATGAAAAAGAAATGGCCAAAAGAAACAATGCAAAAATTAGTGAAGAGGGTAAACCTCACAATGAATTAACTAACAGAAACCAGATGACATTGGTTGCTATTTTCGAGTACATGATAGGTAATACCGACTGGTCAGTTTTATTAAGACACAATATAAAAACCATTCAACCCAAAAATGGTGAAACAAAATTAATTACGGTTCCTTATGATTTTGATCATGCTGGGTTGGTAAATACCGATTATGCTACTCCAGATCCTTTGTTGAATACGAAAACTGTTTTAGAAAGAGTATACAGGGGCTTTCCTAGAACTATGGATGAAATCAATTCGGTACTTGCGCAATTCCATAATCAAAAAGAAGCTATATATGCGCTTATTAAAAATTGTGTTTACTTAAATAAAAATAATAAAAAAACAATGATCGATTATCTAAATGAATTTTACGATGACATTAAGCAGCCTAAAAAAGTAAAAAATATTTTTATTTATAATGCAAGGAAAATATAGAAGGGTTAGAAAAGGAATATTCAAAAGGAGGTTGAAACCAATTAAATTAATTCAGCTTAGAAAATCATAAAAAATTGTCACAAAAGCACCTTAAACAAAAAGCGCTTGATTCTGGTCTGGCAACTTTAGTATTTAAACAAGTAAAACCTTACAGCAAATGGTTGGTATTGATATTTATAGCTATGCTGGTTGAAACAATAATGGGATTGGCTGCTCCATGGCCATTGAAAATTATTATTGATAATGTTATAGGTAATCAGCCGCTGCCTCTATGGATAAGCTGGGTTAAAGGGTTCGGGCTCCAAGGTGGTAAAATGGCCTGGGCTTCATCTGCTGCAATATTATTGGTAGTGATTACTATTATTGGTGCTATTGCGGGTTATATAAACAGTTATTTTACCGAAAGTGTATCTCAATATGTAGCCAATGATGTTCGCATACAGGTGTATCATCATTTACAGCGATTGTCTTTATCGTATTATGATACGCATCAAATTGGTAAAATATTGAGTACGATTACTACGGATGTATCTACCATGCAGGATTTTGTTTCTAACTCCTTACTTGGTATACTCATTGATGGAATGGCTATTCTTGGAATACTTGGGTTAATGTTTTACCTCAATTTTGATTTTGCTTTGATTGCTCTTTCGGTAACGCCTTTTCTACTTTTTTTTGTAACAAAATTCAAGAAAAGAGTAAAAATTTTGATGCATGAATTGAGAAATGATCAAAGTAATATGTTTGTTGTATTGCAACAAGGACTTGAATCTATGCGGGTAATCAATGCATTCGGCAGTCAACAGCTTGAAGAAAACAAACTTAAAAAAGCGAGCATGGAAACTGTACATGCAGCTCTAAAAACACGACGATTGAAATCAATGCTTTCTCCAATCGTTTCAATTATGGTATCAATCTGCATTGCTATGGTTCTTTGGAAAGGCGCAGGATTAGTTTTAAGCAATGCCTTGACTATTGGTGCGCTCACAGTATTTCTTTCATATCTCAATAAATTTTTCAGTCCTGTAAAAGATCTTGCTAAAATGGCCAATGCCCTAGCACAAGCAACCGTTTCATTAGAAAGAATTCAGTTGATTTTAAAAACGGATACAATCATACCGGAAAAGATAGGAGCAATTAAGCCTAATAGCTTTAAGGGTGAAATAGTTTTTAAAAACGTCACATTTTCTTATCAGCCCGAAGCCAAAGTGTTGCAGGATGTTAACATCAATATTCAACCCGGACAGCGAATTGGCATTTGCGGTCCTACAGGTGGGGGCAAATCAACTGTAGCTAGTTTAATTCCCCGATTTTATGATACTACCGGGGGGCAAATTCTGATTGATGGTATTGATATTTCACTGTATACGTT
>JAYVRC010000409.1:0-4549 GCA_043776615.1 Sphingobacteriia bacterium | reverse complement strand
CAGACCTTCCGCCCCTGAATGGTCCGATAGAACGGTACTTAACTTTTGAAATTAGCGAGGCTTCATTATTGGCTTCTTTAATAGCAGGTACTGCAATTGTTGATTTGTCTTTTTTCTGTGAAAAAACAGTCAATGATCCAACAATAGTTAATAAGATGAAAATTATTTTTCTCATGGCAACATTCAATTAGGCAAGTAATTTACTCAATTGAATGTATATAGCAAAATAGATATGATGAAAAAGCTATTTTATTTTATACCATTTAGCGTCTATGCCTTCATTTACTTTAATAGTAGTATTCTCAATTTGTGTTTCAACTGGCCCAATGTTAATGGTGTATTTTGATGGATACTTAATTCCATTAATATCTTGGTATTCTTTATAAAAAACTTCGGCTTTCATGTTTTTACTATTGCCATTTCCAAACGTTTTCATCAAAGCACCAAATCCTGTAATATTTGCGGCCATATCTCCAGTAGCTTCTACCTTATTTACAAGGCCAGTTGTATTATCGAAATAGTAAAATAAGGTTTGACCAGTTTTGAGTGTTAGTTTAACTTTTGTACTTGGCACTTTGTTGATTTTTTCTGTTCCTACAATTTCAGCAGTATGTCCCTTTTGAGTATAATTGATCAACTCTGCAAAAGCACCAGCACAATCTAATTCATATTGTAGTGATGATAATTCAGTAGCATTCATTTTGGTAATACTAGCCTCAGTTCCTGGTATATCACCAAACCCGCGAATTGAAGGAATAAAAACATACCCAGCAGTATCAGTAACAATTGTATAAGTATCTCCCATTCCCATAATGCCACCAATTTGACGGCGATATAGTTTTCCTTGTTCTCTTAATACAGTTATTGGCAATTCAATTGCTTGTCCCATTATTCCCATTTTAACTGTACTAAATACTTCTAACTGCTTTACAGCTAATAATTTTTCTTTCCCTCCAACAGCAGTTTCATATTTCGCTAATACTTCATCAACAGTTTGAGCTTTTAAAACATTAATACCCAAAAACAATAAAGTACATACAATGATTTGCTTCATATAATCAGTTTATCTTTAAATTGTAATAATCAAAAATAACCATTTGCTAGTCATTTGATCGTTGTTCAATAATTTTTAATAATTAATTACCATTATGTCTTATCCATCTTTTAGCATAAAAAGTTTTTTAGTTGATAGCTGGAAAAAAATGACTTATCCTGCTGAAATTATTGTTCAAAACGGACGAATTAGTTCCATACAAGAAATAAAGGAATCAGCAATTACAACCAAGGGATATATTTTACCTGGTTTTATAGATAGTCATGTTCATATTGAAAGCAGCATGCTTATTCCTAGCGAATTTGCAAGACTAGCTGTTGTACATGGTACTGTTGCAACAGTTAGTGATCCGCATGAAATTGCCAATGTTTGCGGAATTAAAGGTGTAGAGTTTATGATTGAGAACAGCAAGCAAGTGGCATTCAAATTTAATTTTGGAGCACCTAGCTGTGTTCCAGCTACAATTTTTGAAACTGCAGGAGCGTCTTTAGATAGTGAAGCAGTTGAAAAGCTATTGCAACAAAAAGAAATAAGCTACTTAAGTGAGATGATGAACTTTCCTGGCGTATTGAATAAAGATCCGGAAGTAATGAAAAAAATCGCAGCAGCTCATAAAGTAGGCAAACCTGTTGATGGGCATGCACCAGGTTTAAGAGGTAAGCAAGCTAAACAATATATTGAAGCAGGTATATCAACAGATCACGAATGTTTTACTATTGATGAAGCAATTGATAAATTGACTTGTGGAATGAAAATTATTATTAGAGAAGGAAGCGCTGCAAAAAATTTTGATGCATTGATTGATCTAGTTGATGATCATCCAAATAGTGTTATGTTTTGTAGCGACGATAAACATCCTGATAGTTTAGTAGCCGGACATATTAATCAATTATGTGCAAGGGCAATTAACAAAGGATTGAATTTATTCAATGTGATAAAAGCAGCCTGCATTAATCCTGTATTGCATTACAAGCTAGAAGTAGGTTTGCTAAGAGTTGGCGATCCGGCAGATTTTATAGTAGCAGATGATTTAATCAGCTTCAACATCAATCAGACTTATATTAATGGAAATGCTTTATTAAGTAATGGTAAAACAACTATTGAATCTGTATCAACAAATAACATTAATCAATTTAATTGTGAAGCAATTTCACCAGAAAAATTAGTTATACTTAAAAATGAGTACAAAGAAATTGATGGAAATATTCCAGTAATTGAAGCTTTAGATGGACAATTAATTACCAATAAATTAATGCTCAAAGGAAAATCATCTAACAATGAGTGGGTTACTGATATCAAAAATGATTTATTAAAAATGGTTGTTGTAAATCGTTATAACAAGGCTCCAATTGCAAAATGCTTTATCAAAAATTTTGGATTTAAAAATGGAGCAATTGCTTCTAGTGTTGCACATGATAGTCACAATATAGTTGCTGTTGGAGTTGATGACGTTTCACTAGCCAATGCAATTAACTTAGTAATAAAAGCCAAAGGAGGTATTAGTTGTGTTGACGGAAATAGCAACGAGTTATTACTTCCATTACCTGTTGCTGGATTAATGAGTGCCGATGATGGTTATATAGTTGCCAAAAAATATACGGCAATAGATTCAATGGCAAAATCATTAGGTTCTTCATTATCAGCGCCATTCATGACTTTAAGTTTCATGGCATTGCTGGTTATTCCGCATTTAAAATTAAGCGATAAGGGATTGTTTGATGGAGATATATTTACATTTATTTAATGAACCAAATAGAAATGAGTTATGAGAGATGAATTAAGAGTTATGAGAGATGAGTTATGAGAGATGAGAGATGAATTAAGAGTTAATCATTAAGCCCTTAACTCTTAACTCGTAATTCTTAATTCCCTTTAGCTCCCATTACTTTCACTGCAACACTGTCCGTCCCTTTAGGTGCAAAATATTTTGTTTTGAATTTTACCGTTTCACTAGGTTTTAATTGCTCATAAACAGTTTCGTTACCTTCATCTAGCTTAACACCAGTTTTACTAAAGAAAGATAATTTTAGCAACACATCCTTATAAGAAATAATTGTTGCATGATTGGTTATTGTTCCTTTTACAACAGTTTGACCAATTAAATTTTTATGGTTTTTATTTTCTACACTCAAAAATCGGGCAGGGTTTTTCTTTTCTTTTTCTGCAAGAGTTTCTTTAACTACTTCATAGGTTTTTTCGTCGAATTTTTGTTCTTTAGTTTTCCCCTTACAAGAAAAAATCATTACTAATAAAATAATACTTCCTACATTTTTCATAATGAATGAAATTACCAAAAAATTTGAATTATCCAATAGAGAACTAATAAACAACTTCTAGACTATTATCCTTGCCGCATTTGCCTTATTTTCGCCATTCAAACATCAGTCATGGTTATTAATTTAAGCGAAAAGCACAGTTTAGTAAGTAATTGGGTTTCTGAATTAAGAAATACCGAAGTACAGGAAGACAGACTGCGTTTTCGAAGAAATTTAGAAAGAATTGGAGAAGTGGTTGCTTATGAAATTAGTAAGCAAATACCTTGGGAAACCCAGGAAATACCAACCCCATTAGGCACTCATGAAAGTAAAGTATTGGCTACTCAACCAGTATTAGCTACTATCCTAAGAGCCGGTCTTCCATTGCATAACGGCATGTTGAACTACTTTGATAAAGCTGATAATGCTTTTATTTCTGCATATAGAAAACATCACCGTGATGGAAGTTTTGAAATTAGTTTAGAATACATGAGTTGCCCTGCTTTAGACAATCGAATCATTATTATCAGCGATCCAATGCTTGCAACAGGGGCATCAATAGTAAAAACAATTCAATACATGAAGAGCCAAGGGGCGCCTTCTGAAATACATGTTGTAGTGGCTATTGCCTGTACAGTTGGTATTGAATATATCATTAGAGAATGCGGAGATGCTGTAACAATTTGGTGTGGCGATATTGATGATGAATTAACTGCAAAAGGATATATCGTTCCGGGTTTAGGTGATGCTGGAGATTTGGCTTTTGGGACCAAAGTTCAATCTTGATGAACTTTTACTAGCTTTAAGCATTGGATGTATTTTAAGGTTAGTATTGAATGAGACTCGTAATCTTTATTTGGGGGATGGTGATTACTGTAATGTTGTCTGCACAGGATCCTCATTTTTCACAATTTTTTTCATCACCACTTACACTTAACCCAGCATTTACTGGTAAGTTTTTTGGTGCATACCGTGTTTCAGGTAACTATAGAAATCAATGGCCTACATTTAATAATGCATTCACAACTACAACGGCTTCTGTTGATTTTCAGGTTTTAAAAAATAAAATAATTGCTTCAGATACATGGGGAGTTGGGGTAATGGGCTATGCCGATAATAGCGCAAATGGAGCAATTAAATTTAATTATGCTTCATTTTCTACTGCATATCATAAAGGTTTGGATGAAGATGGTTTACACCAGATTGGCGCAGGATTTCAGGTAACTTATGCAAACACAAT
>JAYVRC010000408.1:0-4554 GCA_043776615.1 Sphingobacteriia bacterium | reverse complement strand
ATTAAAACTCAATATTTAGAAGTTTTACGTCAATTAAATTTAGCAGCAATTGAACTAAATTATTTAATAAACAATTAATTATGAATAAAATTATATACCTACTTTTTGTAACTCTGTTACTAAGCTGTTCTAGTAAAAAAATGGAAGAAAAATCCGATGCAACAATTAAAGAATCAACTGTTGCAGTTTTAACTGATGCGCAATTAAAACAAGCTGAATTAGAAATAAGTTCAGCCAGTATTAAAACTTTGCACGAAACAATTTTAGTAAATGGATTGGTTGATGTTCCTCCACAAAATATGGTTTCTATTAGTTTCCCTCTTGGAGGGTATTTAAAGAAAACCCATTTGTTGCCAGGTATGAGCGTAAAAAAAGATGAAGTGATTGCACAATTGGAAGACCAGAGTTATGTTCAGCTTCAGCAGGATTATTTGATTGATAAGGTAAAATTAGAATTTTTAACCACCGATTTGCAGCGACAAAAGGAGTTGAGCGATGCTGATGCAACGAGTAAAAAAAATTACCAACAAGTATTGAGCGACTTTAAAACTAGTCAAGTGATGATTAAAGGGGTAGAAGAAAAATTGAGAATCATTGGTATAGACCCTGCTCAATTAACTGTAGCCAATATTTCTAGATCGGTTTCATTGCGATCGCCAATTAATGGATTTGTTACAAAAATTAATGTAAATATTGGTAAATATGTAAACCCATCTGACGTATTGTTTGAGTTGGTTAATCCCGATGATATTCATGCAGCATTGACTGTTTTTGAAAAGGATATGCCATTTATTAAAAAGGGCATGAAAGGCAGGGTTTCATTGACCAATAATCCAAATAAAAAGTATGAAGTGGAAGTGTTGTTATCTACCAAAAACATAAATGAATCGAGAACTGGTCTAGTACATTGCCATTTCGAAAATGCTAGTCACGATTTACTACCAGGAATGTTTTTAAATGGAAGTTTTGAGTTGCCCGCTTCCCCTACTAATATATTGCCTGAAGAATCTGTAGTAAGATTTGAAGGAAAAAATTTTCTTTTTATTGCGAAAGATGCGCATCATTTTGAAATGGTAGAAGTGCAAACTGGAACCAAACAAGCAGAAATGATCACAATAAAAGAGTCGGCTAATATCAATCTGATAAAAGATAAATTTGTTACTAAAAATGCTTATCGATTATTAGGGATGCTAAAAAATAAAGCTGAGGAATAATTATTGAGTAATATAGTAATCAATTTTTTCTTCAGACTCATAAAACGCAGCTATTTTTCTGATTACCTGCTCTACAATTGCATCGGGGCAGCTTGCGCCACTTGTAATAAGAATTCGGAGTGGGTTTGCATCAGGCAAATAATGATTAATTGTACTTAATTCTTTTGTTTGCCAATTGCAATGTAGAATAGAAGTTTCATTAATTAGTTTATCAGAGGAGTCGATAAAATAAGTAGGTAATTTTGCTTCACATAGTTCAACCAGGTGCGAACTATTGCTGCTATTATGTCCTCCAACTACTAGGGCAATATCTGCTTCTATATTAAGCATTCCTACAACGGCCGATTGATTATCATTGGTTGCATAACACAAGGTGTCTCTTGTATCGGCAAATCGTTCGCTGTTGGTAGTTTCATTTAATTGATAGTGTTGTTGAATGGTATTTTTTAAGTAATCGGAAATTGCTTGTGTATCTGTTGCTAATTGGGTAGTTTGGTTTACAACACCAATTTTTCGGAGGTCTTTGGTAATATCAAAACCTTCCGAAAATCGCCCATTAAATTCAGTGTAAAAATAATTAGCCATTTTTTCTCCTGTAATGTATTTGGCTAGCTCAATTGTTTCAGCCATGTCATTTACAATAACTGATGGGGTATTTGCTGATGCATGAGAAAAAGTAGCCCTTGTTTCTTCATGTTTAGGTTTGCCATGGATTACAATGCTGTATCCTTTTTCAGCAATCTGATCACTTCTATTCCAAACTTTCTCCACAAACGGGCAAGTTGTATTGTATTTTTCGATAGCAATACCCTTTTCCATTAATATTTTTTCAATTTCAATGGTTGTTCCAAATGCTGGAACAATAACTATATCATCTTTTGTTATAGTTTCAAATGGAATAATTTGTTTTCCATAAGTATCTTGTAAAAATTGAACTCCACGAGCAATCAAGTCTGCATTTACTTGTGGGTTATGAATCATTTCGCTTAATAAATATATTTTTTTTCCAGGATTTTGGTCAATGGTATTAAATGCAATTTCAATTGCATTCTCCACACCGTAACAAAAACCAAAATGTCGGGCAAGAAAAATTTGAACAGCGCCAAGATCCAGTAATGTAGGAGAGAAGTCTTTCTTTAATTTGTCGGACGATTTTCGTAACTCTTTTATTTTACTAATAAGATTACTTCGATAAATATTGGGAATAGTAAATTGTTTCATTGTTTATCTAAACAGCAAATGTACGAATTTGTTATTAGTTGATTAATCGTCCTTAATTGTTATAAAGTAAGGCTTTTTAATATTTAATAATGGATTTTAATTTACCCCATAATTCATTGTCGAACCCAGAAACTGCAAACTGAACAGAACCAGCCGATTCTCCCATTCTTATAACTACCAATTTCTGTGAAGGAATAACGTATATTTTCTGATCGTTTTTGCCTAAAGCTGCATACATATCTGAAGGAGCGGTAGGAATTATTGCAGCAGGAAAAACAGTCTGTAAAGTTGGAACCATACAACTTGCTTTTCCATTGAGCCAAGTTAGATAGCCATAACTTAAATTTATACTTTGAGAAGTATTTACTTGATTATTAAAATAATTGGTATCACTTAATACAGTAGTTTGATCCCATTTTCCTTTATTCAACATAAGTAATCCAAATCGAGCCATACTTCTAGCATTGCTATACAATACATTCGTTGAGTTAGGTGTTTTAATCCAAATGCCATTCATGCCAATTTTATCTCGAACTTTCTGTTGAAAATAATTATTAAAATTTATACCACTTGCTGTTTCAATTACTTTGTCTAATAAGGTATACGCGCCTGTATGATATGCCCATCTTGATCCAGCATCAGCCTTATATTGTAAACAAGTAGGAAGTGTACAATCGTCATCAGGAACACCATCATCCAATCCTGTAGTCATTGTAAGTTGATGCTTTATAGTTATCAGGCTTTCTTTTGCTAAAGGGGCACTTGTCCAACTATTTCCCAAGTATTGTGAACTTCTATTGTTGATATTTAATAGTCCATCTTGTTGGGCTATGCCTATTAAAAAAGCGGTCATTGTTTTTCCGGCTGAAGCCCAATACCATAAACTGTCTTTGGTAAATGTTCTAAAATATTTTTCTGTAACTATTTTCCCGTTTTTTAGAATGATAAATGCCTTGGTATTCTTAGTTTCTAGATAAGCATATAAATCATTCAATTCTGATTCATTCCAGTTTAACGATGCAGGTGTAGTTGTTTGCCAGTCTGTTCCAGTTAAAGAAGGAAAGTAAATAACATCGGCATTAACTGTTTGATTGGTATTTGTGGGAGTTTCAGTTTTTTTGCATCCTACAAGCATAGCACTAGAAAATAGCACCACTAAAAATGTATACCTCATGTCTTTAATTTTAAGTTAGACAATACAAAAAATCAAAGGTTTAATAATCGATATTGAGTAATTGGAAAAAAGTTTTCTCTTCAATTTCTTTTACTTCACCTGGTTGTAAATTGGCTAAATGAATATTTTCTATACTTATACGAATCAATCGCTTCACTTTATGATGAATTGCTGAAACCATTTTGCGAACTTGATGAAATTTTCCTTCTGTAAGACTAATACTAAGCCATGTGTATGGTATTTTATTGATCATAGTATAAGGAGAAGTAAAATTAATAGAAGGGTTTTTAACTATCGAAACTTCACAAGGGGTTGTTTGATATTTTTTACCGCCTTGGATGGTAAATTCAACCCCATTTCTCAATTTGTTTACATTTTCTTCACTTACTATTTTATTTACTAAAACCAAGTAAGTTCGTTTATGGGGTTTTGTGCCTTGAAATAAGAGTTTCGTAACTTTTTTGTTAGTTGTAAGAATTAGTAAACCTTCTGAATGATTATCTAGCCTGCCAATAGCGTGTGTTCCTTCGGGGAATGTAAAATTAATTTCTCCTAATAATTTTACATTGTGCGTACTAACAAATTGCGATACCATATTATATGGCTTGTTGAGGATGAAGTATCTATGCATTGTAGATAACTATAAGGAAATTATTTAACTCATAACTCTTATTCTATACCAACTAAAGGAAATAATAAATTTACAGTTGTACCTTCACCAATTATACTTTCTACTTCTATATCTCCGTTTTGCAAATTCATAAAATCTTTGCAAAGCGCTAGACCTAAACCAATGCCTTTCTCATTATTTGTTCCAAATGTAGAATTGTGATTGTTATCATTAAATAAATTTGCTAAATTTTCTTTACTTATGCCTACTCCATTATCTTTTATAATAATAAAAGCATTTTTTTTATTGCGCATAGTAGAAATAGAAATAGATCC
>JAYVRC010000407.1:0-4563 GCA_043776615.1 Sphingobacteriia bacterium | reverse complement strand
ATTGTTCCAAGTTTCTTTAAAAGTTTGTGTTTTTAAATTTCCTAGTTGATGTGTGGCGTCTTTATCAAAGCAGCAAGGAACTACTAATCCATCCCAGGTAATTACATTGGCATGCCATAATTTCCAGCAGTGATTGCTGAGTCCACTTTTAACCTTCATTTTGCCCGAACTATCTTTTTTATACCTGCTGTATTTATTGTTTAGTGGAATTAATTCATTTGGATCATTTTCAAAGTCGTACACTTGAGCTGTTTTAAAGCGCACCTCATCTACTCCAATTTCCTTACCTAATTTTTTAATTGCTTCAATTTGATGTTCATTGGGTTTTACTACCAAAAATTGGAAAAAAATAAATGGAGTCTTACTATTTAGCTGCTTTTTCCATTTTACTATATTTTTAGCACCTTCAATTACCTTTGCTAAATTTCCCCCAACCCTATATTGCTCATATACCTCTTGTGAAGTTCCATCTATAGATATAATTAACCGATCTAAGCCACTTTCAACAGTTTCTTTGGCTTTTTGGTCGGTCAAATAATGGGCATTGGTTGAAGTAGCAGTATAAATACCTTTTTGATGGGCATAAGCTACCATTTCCAAAAAATTGGGATTAAGGTAGGGTTCTCCTTGAAAATAAAAGATCAAATAGAGCAGATCTTTATAAATATCATTAATGGTTTCTTTAAAAAAGTCTTTTTGGAGCATACCAGTTGGTCGGGTAAACTCCCTTAAACCGCTCGGGCATTCGGGGCAGCGTAGATTACAAGAAGTGGTTGGCTCAAAAGATATGGATATAGGAAACCCCCATTGTATGGGTTTTTTGGCTATTTTGGAAATTTGATAGCTTGCATATACTTTAGTGGCATTCCAAAACCTTTGCAGTGTTAGTTTGCTCATAAAGTTGATGCTATCGTTCCAGTTTAAGTAAGGCATATAGGTGTTAAAAATAAGACTTAAATGGTTGATTGAGGGAATAGGTTGTTTTTATGGCTATTCTTGAAAAATTCTTGATCATTTCTTTTAACAATACCTTATTAATCTTTTCTCAATTAATATCGTAGATTATATAGACCTTTATAGGGCAGCAGAGTTAAACAATGTTGTATCTATTAAAAAAGCAAATTATTAAACGTTTTCTCATAAGCAGTTAGTTTTGGTTGAGGCCTCTGTTTCTACAGAGGCCAACTTTTTTTAGCAAAGCCTCCGATATAAAACCATACCCCAAAAAATAAACATCCAACTGCATCAGCCAGAATATCTGCTTTTTCAAATGCCCTTCCTTCAACGTAATTTTCTTGATAGTATTCTACACCTACTCCATACAAAATAAATACCATTGAAATAATAGAAATAGCTAAGTAGGTAATTCTACCACTACTAAATCTGCTTAGTATTGAGGTAGCAGTAATACAAAGTGTAAAAAATATGCCAACATGAATATATTTATCTAAAAAAGGTACTCTTAACCAACTCATTGTGGGCAAATCATCACCTGGTATTATAAATAAGTAAATGCTTCCCAAAAAGCAAAAAAGAAAAAATAGAATGGGAAGAATAAAGTAATTTATTTTCATACGGAGGGCCCCAAACTAATCCATTTATCCAATACTTTTCTTAATTGATCTATTGTAAAGGGTTTAGTAATAATATCTTTCATACCTACTGTTAAGCAATCTTCTTCTGCCTCCTTCACTACATTTGCAGTCATAGCTACAATTATAGGCAATGGTTGAATATTGCTTTTTAATATTTCAATGGTTGATTCTAATCCGTCCATTTCGGGCATATGAATATCCATAAAAATAATATCATAATTATTTATAATAGCCATTTCATAAGCTTCCCGACCATTATTGGCAATTTCAATTTGGTAACCAATTTTCGAAAACATTTTTTTAGCCAATAACTGATTCATTGAATTATCTTCTGCCACTAAAATTTTAACTACTTTCATGCTGTTTAATTTAGTATCAATTGTATTTAAAGTGGTAATATGTGTATTTACTCTTTTTACTAAATTAATTTGTACAGGAACTATAAAATTGAAAGTTGTGCCCTTCCCTAAAGCGCTTTCAATCCATATTCTTCCGCCCATTTCTTCAATAATTTTTTTACAAATAGAAAGCCCTAATCCAGTTCCACTATGTTTTCTAGTTGCTGAGTTATCGATTTGACTAAATGGTACAAAAAGATTATAGATATGATCTTCACTTATTCCTATTCCTGTATCAGTTATTGCAAATTGTAATTCTTGTAAAGATTCGTCGATGGGTAAAGAATTTACATCAATTTTAATTGTACCTTCTTCTGTAAACTTAATTGCATTCCCCACAAGATTAATTAGAATCTGTTTTAGCCTACTTTCATCTGCAATTATTTCTGCTTCTACAGCTTGATGGATATTTATACTAAGTTGAATATTTTTTTGAAGTGCATTTATTCTTGGAGAACAAATTGAAATTACATTTTTAATAATTAAAGATAAGTTGCAAGGACCTTCAAATAATTCTAGTTTATCTGCTTCAATTTTGGAAATATCTAGAACATCATTAATGATATCTAATAAAATAGTACTGCTCTGTTTGAGTGAATGCATTAATTCATCTTGTTCTGTAGATAGATTTGTATGATTCATTAAATCGATTGTTCCGATAATTCCATTTAGAGGAGTCCTTATTTCGTGACTCATATTGGCCAAAAAATTCGACTTAGCTTTTGTAGCTTCTTCGGCTTGCATTTTAGTTTCTGATAAAAATTCACGCGACTCTTCTAAATCAATTGATTTTTTAATTAGCAAATCTCTTTCAATATCATAAGTTCGTTTATATAAACTACTTGTAGCACCAATTATACCAAAATAAAGAAATAGTGTAACTAATAAATCTGTTTGTCTAACTTTTTCATTGGCATACGGAATTATCCATTCTGGATGCAACTGTTCTAGAAAAATCAACAACATTATTATTGCGATAGTAACACCAATAAAAGGAGAGTGAAATTTCTTTGGAAGAATAAACATAGCTACTACCAATATAAGGCTATAAGCTATAATAGTTGGGCCTTCAATGCCACCATTGGTAAACCAAATTGGAATATAAAATAAGTGACAAAAAAGCACATACCAACCACTGATTGGTTTATACAAATCTTTATATCTAGATAAGTAGAAAAAGTAAAAGGAAATGATTAACAGTGAAAATACAAGTACGTTTTGAATAAAGGCCCTCCCTAAAAAAATATTACTTGCAAAGCCTATAGCCATTGCTACAAAAACTAAGAAAGAAACAAGGTTAAAAATCTTATTCTCCAAAGAGATCACTTCTTTTTTTAAACCAAGTAATTCTTTTAGTTTATTGTATTTCATAATATTTTTAAAAATTATCCTACCAATGAAGCATAAGCCTCTTTGCTCATTAGGGCTTCAACAGTAGCAATATCTGCAACAGTCATTTTTATCATCCAACCATCGCCATATGGATCGGTGTTTACCAACTCGGGTTGTTTTTCTAGTAATGCATTTACTTCAGTAACCACACCTGCAACAGGTAAGAATAAATCACTTACTGTTTTTACTGCTTCTACTGTTCCAAAAATTTCTTCACTTGATAGTTCTTTTCCAACAGTATTTATATCAATGTAAACAATATCACCTAACTCATGTTGAGCAAAATCTGTAATGCCAATTGTAGCAATATTGCCTTCTAGTTTAATCCATTCGTGGTCTTTTGTGTAACGCAGTTCTTCCGGAAAATTCATATTGTATTTTTTAGTGGTTCAAATATTAAAAAAATAAGTATTGTGATAAGATTAAAAGTACGAAATATCGCGACTATTAAAAACCTTGTTGTTCAAAATACAATAACACATGATCTTTAATGAAGTTTTCCTGTTCAGGCATGCTCATTTCCGGAAGTTGCTTTAACTGTTTAAAATGTGGCCAGCCCTCTTCATCATTTCCTTCTAATAAATAATAACCGCTTTGTGCCATTACAGTACAAACAGCCACATGCATAAGGTCTTGCTTCTGCTCTTTGGATATTTTTTCTAGCATAAACCCCGTTTCTTGCATGCCAATTAAAAACAAGACTGCTTCTAAATCGGGTTTTTTATCAAAACGAGCCATTAATTTGGCTTCTAGAGCCCACCATCGTTGCATTAAATCATCTGTAATGAACATAGCTGCAAATGTAAACAATGCAAGCATGCCATCATCAAGCCGCAATAGGTATATTTGCACAAAATTTCGAATAATATGTTACAGGTTAGTGTATTAAGGGTTGCCCCTGAAAAAGTGAAAGAAAAGCTGGGTAAGAAAAATTTTAAGGACCTGAATTTGGTAGATTCTATTATTCAGTTAGATGATGAGCGTAAAAAAATACAAGCTTCATTCGATGATATACAGGCCAAAGTTAATAGCGCTTCCAAAGAAATTGGAAGTTTGATGGGTAAAGGCGATAAAGTAGCTGCTGAATTATTGAAACAAAGTGTAGCAAATTGGAAGCAAACCCTTGATCCACTTAAAACACAAATGACTGAGGTAGAAAAACAATTGGCTGATACATT
>JAYVRC010000406.1:0-4565 GCA_043776615.1 Sphingobacteriia bacterium | reverse complement strand
TGAAACATTTCAAGTGTAACTTCAGTTTTATAATCTATTGGATTATTATAAATCATAATTGGCAAAGCAGTTGCATTTGCCACTGCTTTAAAATAAGCTACTGTTTCTCTTGCATCAGTTTTATAGCGCATCGGAGGCAATAACATTAAGCCCTTTGCGCCCCAGTTCAATGCATTATGTGCTTGTTGAATTGCTTCGCGAGTACTTCCTTCAGCTATGTTAATAATAACTGGAACTTTTTTGTTTACTTGCTGAACAGCATATTTTACCAATGTTTCTTTTTCTTGATTAGTTAACACGCTGGATTCACCTAATGTGCCTCCTAAAATAATGCCATTTACTCCTGCAGCTAATTGAGCTTGCAAATTCAAATCAAATAATGGCAAATCTAATTCATCAGTTGAAGTAAATTTTGTTGTGAGCGCAGGAAATACTCCTTTCCAAATAATCGACATAAAATGCTTTTCTCAAAGCTAATATTTACTCGTTCATAATTGAGCATTTTATTAAAATATCTTTTAGCCATAAATTGTATCTTCATCAAAATAAGTCTTTATGCAATTTTTATTCATTCTTCTCTCCTTTTTAGCGTTTACAAGTTCTTTAAATAAGAAATTTGTACAAAAGAAAGATATATATAAGTGTATTCCTTGCGGGTATGATTGCGATAAAGCATCTTATATCAAACCGGGCACATGCAGTTCTTGTAAAATGGAGTTAGTAAAAAAATCGAATATCATTTTTAAAACTATATCATCTAATGCTGTTTGTAATTATATAAAAAAGTATCCAAATGTTGTATTATTAGATGTTAGAACAAAAGAAGAGTTTGAGGGCAAAGCTGACCCAAATTTCGGTTCACTAAAAAATGCTATCAACATTCCAATTCAAGAGCTCGAATCAAAGCTTTCAAGTATTCAACAGCTCAAAAATAAAGAGATTATTGTTTATTGCTCACATAGTCATCGCAGTCCAAGAGCAAGTTATTTGCTAACTCAAAATGGCTTTACTAAAATTTCCAATATGGCAGGTGGCATGAGTATATTTACTGATAAGTCTTGTATGAGATAACCAACTATTTTACTCACAGATTTCCCCTATTCTCCTGTTCTCTTTCTATAGCTTCAAATAATGCTTTAAAATTACCTTTACCAAAACTCTTTGCCCCTTTACGTTGTATGATTTCAAAGAATAATGTAGGCCTATCTTCAACTGGCTTTGAAAAAATTTGTAATAAGTATCCTTCCTCATCTCTATCAACCAGTATACCTAATTCTTTTAATGGAGTTAAATCTTCATCTATAGTTCCAACTCTTTCTAACAAATCGTCGTAATATGAAGTTGGTACTTTTAAAAATTCAATTCCACGACTTTGCAAATCAGCAACAGTTTTTACAATATCCAATGTTGCCAAGGCAACATGCTGACAACCTTCTCCATTATAAAATTCAAGGTATTCTTCAACTTGAGATTTTTTCTTTCCTTCAGCAGGCTCATTAATAGGAAATTTTACAAATCCATTTCCGTTACTCATCACTTTACTCATTAAAGCAGAATATTCTGTTGAAATATCATTATCGTCGAACGTAAGTATATTTTTAAAGCCCATTACATTTTCATAAAAGCTTACCCACTTATTCATTTGGTTCCAACCAACATTACCTACACAATGATCAACATATAACAGACCTGTATCGGAAGGATTGTAATTACTTTCCCATTTGCGATAACCAGGCATAAAAACCCCATTATAATTTTTTCTCTCAATAAATAAATGCACTGTATCTCCATAAGTATGAATACCACTAACAATAACTTCTCCATCAACATCAGTTAAAATCGTTGGTTCCATGAACGAATGAGCACCTCTTTGAGTAGTTTGCTCCCAAGAATACTTGGCATCATCTACTTTTAATGCCAACATTTTTACCCCATCCCCATGTTTATTTACATGTTCGGCAATTTCATTTTTCCCTATTAAGCTAGTGGTAAAAACAAAAGTGAGTTTATGCTGACGAACAGCATAGCTTGCTCTGTCTTTTATACCAGTTTCTGGTCCAGCGTATGCTAAACTTTGAAAACCAAAAGCAGTTTTATAAAAATGAGCAGCTTGCTTGGCATTACCAACATAAAATTCTACATAATCTGTACCATGAAGTGGTAAAAAATCAATAATATTATTCATTATTTTGAAATTACTGTTACGTGTTATTAAGGAAAGTGTTATGCCTAATGCTTAGTTTTCATTTACTATTTCGATCGCATTGCTAAAGCCTCCATAAGAAGGCAGTACCCCAAACGGGTATCATTGAATATTTTGTGGGGATAATCGGGTATCACACTGCGAAACTAAGGATTTGTTAGGAGATTTGATGAAACCATCTCAACTGTGGATTATCTTTGCATAATATCTTTTTATTATGAAAGTAGGAATTCTTGGGGGCGGACAACTTGGTCGTATGTTATTACAAGCTGCGGCTAATTATACAGTAGAAACATTTGTATTAGAAAATGATGCAGATTGTCCTGCTGCTCATCTTTGTCACCATTTTACAAAAGGAGATATTACTGATTTTAACGCAGTTTATAATTTTGGCAAATCGCTTGATGCAATAACCATTGAAATTGAATCTGTAAATGTAGAAGCCCTAGAAAAATTAGAACAAGAAGGTGTAAGAATATATCCATCCACAGCTGCAATTAGCATCATTAAAAACAAAATAATTCAAAAACAGTTTTATAAAGACAACGAAATTCCTAGCTCCGCATTTTTAATTACTCAAAATAAAAAAGAGCTTGAAAAATTAATTGATTTTCTACCAGCTGTACATAAAATTGGAGAAGGTGGTTATGATGGAAAAGGAGTTCAACTATTAAACGACTCAAAAGATTTTGAAAAAGCATTTGATGCCCCGAGTGTACTGGAGAAAAAAGTATCTATTAAAAAAGAAATTGCATTAATCGTTGCAATGGATAACAAAGGGGCTACTGCTGTTTATCCAGCTTCAGAAATGATGGTAAACCCTGCTTTAAATATACTCGACTATCAAATTAGTCCTGCTTTATTACCCGAAAAAATACTTTGGGTAGTTGAGGCTGTAGCAATTAAACTAGTAAAAGCATTAAAATCTCCTGGACTATTTGCTGTTGAAATGTTTGTAGATAATAATGATGAAGTATGGGTAAATGAAACTGCTCCTAGAGTGCACAATAGCGGTCATCACACGATTGAAGCCAATCATTGTAGTCAATACGATATGCTTTGGAGAATTATTCTCTGCTATCCTTTAGGTAATACTGCTCCTATTTTACCTGCTGCTATAATTAATATTATTGGAGCCGAAAATTATACGGGTAGTGCTGTTTATGAAGGGTTGGAAGAAGTATTAACTATTGATAATGCATTTGTACATCTTTATGGAAAAACGCTAACTAAACCTGGCAGAAAAATGGGACATGTTACTATTATGCACAGCAGCTACCATGATCTTACACATAAAGCCAATAAAGTAAAAAACTTATTGAAAGTAAAGAGTTAGGTTTTATCAACATTAATAGCTAACTTTTTTTTAGTTTCAATCTGTTTTAAAAATCCAATGCCAATTAAACTTTTCGATTGAAGTCCTGGTGCGTCTTTATTTATGCCAAACAAACGAACATCATCATCATAAATTAAATCGAGACTATAAGTTGCAGAAAAGTATTTATTAATTTTGAAAGTAAATAAATTAGTCATGAACAAATCAATATTCTGTGGCCTAAATTTATAATTAGAAAACAAATCGACCCTCCCTTTATAGTTAATATTTTTTGCAATTGTGTTATTATAGTTTACTGTAATAAATGAACCAAGCTCATTAAAAGTTCTTGATCCTGCAGGTACGCCGTAAACACCTTTATTAGAAAGTGTTCGATTCATTACTATAATCCATCTTGAAGTTAAAGGCGACAAGAATATAGAAAGTTTATTATCTGGTTTATAATCAAATCCTGCAGAAAGTATAATATATGCAGGTGATAAAAAAGAGGAAGTAAAATCCAATACATTATTATTGTAGTTGTACCCATCAAAAAATTGAGAACGAAAATTAAACAAACTAGTTAAGTACCACTTCCCTACCGAATCCATTTTATAACCATACTTGCTAATTAAATCATGTCGATCATCATTTTTACGGCTTCCTAAACTAGTACTTTGAATATATCCTAAGTTTAAATCGAAATTATTATCCCAACTATGACGGTCTTTTTTGTAATAAAAGAAATAATTGAAGTACCCATTAACAGTTAATGAGAAATTATCGCCCCCCGCAGCCCAGTTAGTTAACGATCCCTGAGCAAGACTAAAACTCATCATCCCCCCATGTTTCCAATTCCAGTTTGTGGAAGTATCATTGTCTTTCTTAAAATTGCGATTTTGCTGTCTTCTTAGTGCATTTACCACATTGTCTTGGGCCAAAATCATCGTTCTAGTAATTAACAACATCGTCAAAAACAGAACAAATTTTTGCATATTATTTTTTTTGAGGCAAATATATGTATTGAAGTCAATTTTTTAAGAAAAG
>JAYVRC010000405.1:0-4569 GCA_043776615.1 Sphingobacteriia bacterium | reverse complement strand
AACGTGATTGTTCGATTCAGAGACGTCACCAAAAATTGGTAGAGGAATCTCCTTCACCTTTTATGACACCAGAGTTACGAAAAGCAATGGGGGAAGCTGCAATAAAAGCTGCATCAGCAATAAATTACGAAAGTGTTGGTACTATTGAGTTTTTAGTAGACAAGCATCGCAATTTTTATTTCATGGAAATGAATACGCGTATTCAAGTGGAGCATTGTGTAACTGAAGAAGTTGTAAGTTTTGATCTTATTAAAGAACAGATTAAAATTGCAATGGGTGAAAAAATATCGGGTAAAAATTATGAACCATTAATGCATGCAATTGAATGTAGAATCAATGCAGAAGATCCATATAATGATTTCAGGCCATCACCCGGTAAAATCACCACTTTATTTACTCCAGGTGGTCATGGAGTACGAGTAGATAGTCATGTTTATGCAGGTTATGTTATTCCTCCATATTATGATTCTATGATTGGCAAATTAATTACTGTAGCACAAACAAGAGAGGAAGCAATTGATACCATGTACCGTGCGTTAAGTGAATATGTAATTGAAGGCATCAAAACTACTATTCCATTTCATTTGCAATTAATGCAAAATGAGGATTTTAGAAAAGGGAATTTTACTACTAAGTTTTTGGAAACCTTCCAAATGAAATAAAACAAGCGTCATTTCGAAGGAGGAACGACTGAGAAATCTCATAACTGTTTTGGCTATTTTCCTAGTAGGATGCCAAACAACTAATATAAGATTTCTCACTACGCCTCGCTTCGTTCGAAATGACCTTTTATTGTTATGACTCATTTAATTATATACCACCACCGCCACGTCCACCGCCTGGGCGTTGCTGAGACATGGCTTCAATCACTTTTTTAGCAACATCTGGAGGCAAAGCTTTTTCTAGGCGTTTGTTTCTTTCATCACTTAGCTCTTTCATTTTAGCTGATCTGTCTGCTTCTGGTACATCTCTCAAAGCCATTTGTTTTGGTCTGAAATAATTAGAAATAGCAATTACTGAATCTGCCTGAACATCGTTCAAGCCCATAGTTTTATACCTTTCTTTCATCATTGCATTTCTTTCTTCTGGAGTCATTTGCTGACCACCACCTTGAGCGTTAACTGTTGTAATTGCAAAACTGAACATCACAATTACAATTAGAATTATTTTTTTCATTTTTATTGATTTAGGAACAACAAAATAGTGGATTTTTTGGATCCACTATTTTGTTATCGGTAAAAATTCAGTTAAAGTCGGCACAAATTCCTATCTCAAAAACAACATTTCTCTATATTTAGGTAAAGTCCAATATTCATCATCAACTAAGTGCTCTAATTTATCAACGTGATACCTTATTTCGTCGAAGAAAGTAGATTTAACCTGACTTTCATAGGCAATAGCTTTGGTTCTAGTATCTTCTATATTATTTACAATTTTTCTAGCTTCAACCATATCATGCACTTTGCTATGAATTATTTGAATATGCTCACTTACTTCTTTTGCTATTGTTAATTGACTATGATAAGCAGATTCAGGCATTCCTGCAGTTTTTAATCCATTGATGTTTTCTAGCAATGTGTTTTGGTATTTGATTGCAGCAGGCAGAATATGATTGATGGCTAAATCTCCCATAATTCTAGCTTCTATTTGTACTTTTTTAATATACTTTTCTAGTTCAATTTCATGACGAGCTTCTAACTCAGAATGGGTATATACATTGTTGGTTTCAAATAATTTTTTTGCTTTTTCAGTCACCATTGCATCTAAAGCTACAGGTGTAGTTTTGAGATTTGGTAAACCTCTGCGCTCGGCTTCATGGTGCCATTCATCGCTATAACCATCACCTTCAAATAATACTTTTTTACTTTCTACAATGTATTTTTGAATTACATGCATAATAGCAATTTCTTTTTTATCACCTTTCTCAATTAATGCGTCAACATCAATTTTAAAATTCTTTAAAGTATCTGCAACTATGGTATTTAACACGGTCATTGAAATAGCACAGTTAGCTGAAGATCCAACAGCGCGAAACTCAAATTTATTTCCAGTAAATGCAAATGGTGAAGTTCTATTTCGATCAGTATTATCTAACATTAATTCAGGAATACTGCGATGTAAATCTAATTTTAAGATAGCTTCATCTTGTTCGTCGAATTTATGTCCAACTCTTGTTTCAACATCAGCTAAAACCTTTGCTAAATATTGTCCTACAAATACTGAGATGATTGCTGGTGGAGCTTCATTTGCACCTAATCGATGATCGTTAGGGGCAGATGCAATTGCAGCTCTAAGTATATCAGCATAATCATGTACAGCCTTTATAGTATTTACAAAAAAAGTTAGGAACATTAAGTTGGTCTTAGGCGTTTTTCCTGGTGCTAAAAGATTTACACCTGTGTCTGTAGCCATGCTCCAGTTATTGTGTTTTCCACTACCATTAATTCCTGCAAAAGGTTTTTCGTGTAATAACACAACTAACTTATGCCTTTTTGCAACCCTGCTCATCACATCCATTAATAAGGTATTGTGATCAACAGCAATATTTACTTCCTCAAAAATAGGAGCACACTCAAATTGAGCAGGTGCCACTTCGTTGTGTCTAGTACGCAATGGAATTCCTAATTTGTATGCTTCCGCTTCATAATCGCGCATAAAAGCATAGACTCTTTCTGGAATTGATCCGAAATAATGATCTTCTAATTGTTGACCTTTTGCTGGTGAAGCACCATAAACTGTTCTTCCACTTTGTACTAAATCAGGACGAGCATTTGCCAAGCCTTCATCAATTACAAAATATTCCTGTTCCCAGCCTAAAGTTGCGGTAACTTTTGTAACATTTTTATCGAAATAATTACAAACTTCTACTGCAGATTTATTTAAAGATTCTAATGCCTTTAATAATGGAGCTTTATAATCGAGCGATTCTCCTGTATATGAAACGAAAATTGTTGGAATGCATAAAGTTCTTCCATCACCAGTTTCAATAATGAAAGCTGGAGAAGATGGATCCCATGCTGTATAACCACGAGCTTCAAAAGTGGCTCTTAATCCACCACTAGGGAATGATGAAGCATCCGGTTCTTGTTGAATAAGTGCTGCACCATCAAATTCCTCAATGGCTGTACCATCACTTTTTAAAGTAAAAAAAGAATCATGTTTTTCTGCAGTTGTACCAGTTAAAGGTTGAAACCAGTGTGTATAATGGGTAACACCTTTGCTTTCTGCCCATGCTCTAATACCGTTGGCAATCTGACTTGCTACTATACGATCAATTTTTTTACCACCACGAATACTTGTGGTTAAACTTTTGTATGCTTCATCGCTCAAAAACTCGCGAGCCGTTTTAAGTGTAAAAACACTTTCTCCAAAAATTCCGGTAATTTTTTGACTAGGTTTAGATATTAAGCCCTCATTTTCCCTCGAAATGTTGGTAATTGCGTTAAATCGTAAAGACATAGTTATTTTGTTTTTTCTTTTCCAAAATAAAGCTTTTTATCTTAAACAATCAATTAATCCGATGAAAAATTAGTTTTTTTGATGATTTTTCATCCAAAATAATATATATAATATTTAATAATACATTATATTTTGGATGGAATATTACAAACGTAAAATATATAGCACAAAAAAAGCGCCCCATCAATAGGAGCGCTTATAAAATTTTTAAATCCACAATTAATCCTTACCCATTACTAATTTAGCAGGCTTGTATTTAATATTAGTTCCTTCTAAATTTATGATATATACTTTTTGACCTATTCCAATAGTTGCATCAACTGGTACTGAATTTTCTCCTTTTACAGCATTAATTGCTTTTGACATCAATACATTTCCAGTAGAAGCTTCAATTAATCTGAGCGTAAGCGCATAATTATTTTCAGCTTTAAACTTCAGGTTGAAAGCTCCTTTTGATGGATTTGGATATGCTGTAACATCTTTAGCAGACAAACTTCTTATATATCCTATATCATCCTTGGTGAATGATACACTACTTAATGAAAGATCAACACTTGTATTTCTTCCTGCAGAAGTTGAACTCATCGAAACTACCATTGAAGTAATATCTTTTGGATCGATTGTTGTTGTTGATGTTCCAGATTTAAAATCATTCAAACTAATTAAATATTCTTGAGCATCTTTATTAATAGGTAATTGTAACGTGTATTGATCTTTCCAGACAGTTGTTGATTCTTTAACTAGAGTAATAGTCAATACTGAATTACCAGCCGCAGTTAATTTTAATGTTTTATAAGCTGTGAGGTCTTGAGCAGCACCACCACCTCTTAATAATTTATAAACGGAAACATAATCAGGAGTTGAAGCACTCACTTCAATATTTCTAAAGAGTGAAAATTCATCTTTATTGATTGCAGCTTTGCTATTGGTAACATTGAACTTCTTAACACTTGTTGTACTTGTATTGTAGTCAACACCCCATGATCCATCTGCCATAAATACTTCGTCTTGTAATATACCATTGATGTATAATCCAATTGTAGATTCATATAAATCTCCGCTTGAAATTTTAACTGTTGTTTTTCCATCTGCTGAAATACTAAATGGAAC
>JAYVRC010000404.1:0-4574 GCA_043776615.1 Sphingobacteriia bacterium | reverse complement strand
ATGGAATTAAATTCTAGTGCTTTGGTATTATCTCTTTCCGAATAAGTAAATACGTGCAAATACGAAATATCCAATGAATGCAAAAACTCAAAAGTTTCATTAAAGTGAGCAGCTGTTTCTCCGGGAAATCCAACAATTACATCCACACCAATTGAAGCATGTGGCATTAGTTTTTTAATTAATTGAACTCTTTCATGGTACAATTCACGTTTATACCTTCTTCTCATCAATGCTAATATTTCATTGGATCCGCTCTGCAATGGAATATGAAAATGCGGCATAAACTGATCGCTATTTGCCACCCATTCAATCAACTCATTCGTTAATAAGTTAGGTTCAATAGAAGATATTCTAAATCGATCGATCCCTTTTATCTCATCCAAAGCTTTTACTAATAATGTAAAGTTTTCTTCGTACTTAAACTCCCCATCTGGTCCCTTACCAAAGTCGCCTAAATTTACTCCAGTAAGTACAATTTCTTTAACTCCATCAGAAGCCAAATTTATTGCATGAGTCAATACATTTTTAATGGTATCACTTCTGCTTTTTCCTCTTGCCATTGGGATAGTACAAAAGGAACAATTATAATCACAACCATCCTGCACTTTTAAAAAAGTTCTTGTTCTGTCGTTCTGAGAAAATGAAGCATTAAATCCACTTACAGCTTCAATATCACAGCTGCAAATTTTTGCGGCATCGGTGGTTTTTACTAATTCGCTTATATGATGAGCTATATTAAATTTTTCAGCCGCTCCTAATACAAGATCAACCCCGGGAATTTCTGCAATTTCTTTTGGTTTCAATTGAGCATAGCAACCTGTAATAACCACAAAGCTTTCTGGAGATTTTCGTTGAATTCTTCTAACCAATTGCCTACATTCTTTATCGGCGTTATCAGTAACTGAACAAGTATTAATTACATAAACATCAGCCAAATCAGTAAAATCTCTTTTCTCAAAACCTTCTTTTTCCATTATCCTAGAAATGGTAGAAGTTTCCGAAAAATTGAGTTTACAACCCAAGGTATGAAATGCAATCGTCTGCTTTTTTTCCATTGGGTGCAAAGGTAAGGAGGGAATTAAGAATTAAGAGTTAAGAATTAAGAGTTAAGAGTTATGGGTTACGGTATTAAGGTATTGGGTAAATGTAACCCTGAACTTACCTGCCACGCTTAAGGCGATGGTAGAAGGGTTTTATTAAGGCTGCAGCACTCAAATTCTCTAAAACTTCCTTAAATATATTTAAAGCGTACCTAGATTTTCAATTTTTAGCTATAATAAACTATGTTTGCCCGTCTTAAAAACCATAGTAATTATGCAATTTAAAAAGGTCAATAACATTACGGGATGGATGGTGTTTTTAATAGCCAGTGCTGTTTACATTCTTACTGCTGAATCTGGTGGAAGTTTCTGGGATTGCGGTGAATTTGTAAGTAGCTGTTATAAACTACAAATTCCTCACCCTCCAGGAGCCCCCTTATTTGTTATTTTAGGTAGAGTATTCATCGTTTTGTTTGGTGATAATCCTTTGAATGCAGCTCGTGCAGTAAATATCATGAGTGCCTTAGCTAGTAGCTTTACTATTTTGTTTTTATTTTGGACAATTACGCATTTCGCTCGAAGACTAATGAAAGTAAATGCTTCAGAAAGTATTTCTGGATATCAATTATGGAGCATAATGGGTGCTGGTGTAGTTGGTGCATTGGCTTATACATTTAGTGATTCTTTCTGGTATAGTGCAGTAGAAGGTGAGGTATATGCTTTGTCTAGTTTTTTTACTGCTATCGTATTTTGGGCTATTCTTAAATGGGAACATCAAGCAGATGAACCAGGAGCCGATAAATGGATTGTTTTTATCTTTTTCATGATGGGGCTTTCTATAGGTGTTCACTTACTAAACTTATTAACCATTCCTGCAATTGTAATTGTATACTATTTCCGCAAAAGACCCACATTTAATTATGCATTAATTCGAAGTTGGTTTATAAGACTTACTGTAATAGGTGGTGTATTAGCTTTTATTGGTGCATTGGTTAGTGCTGCTGCAGAAGCTACTGATAATGTTCCAATGGATAGTACCATTGGAGGCTTGATGATATTAGCAACTGTAATTGCCATTTCATTGTTGTTTATTATTGAAAAAGTTAAGCCAAATGAAAAAGCATATTTCGGAGGTATTTATATCTTTCTTATCATAGGATGTATCATTACTGGATTAGTACAAGTTGGAATAATTCAGTACTCCATTAAAATGGCTGGAACTTTTGATAGATGGTTTGTAAATTCCGGAGGCATGCCATTCTTTTATGGGTTTGCTTTCTTTTTTTTATTAATCGCTGGATCAATCTGGTACGGATTAAGAATTGCAGCTAAAAAATCTTGGCATTATCTTACTTTATCCATTTGGTGTATTGCATTTATGTTTATTGGATATAGCACTTATTTAACTACCATGATTCGTAGTAGTGCTAACCCTTCTGTAGATATGTACAATGTAGATAATCCAATTAGTTTAGTTGGATATCTTGGTCGCGAACAATATGGTGATTTTCCTTTATTATATGGACAAAAATTTACAGCAAATCCAGTTGATTTAAAGAGTACTGGAATGCGTTATCAAAAATCAAAAAATAAATACATTGAGCAAGGGCAGGATAAAAAATATGTTTATGCAGCTGATGATAAAATGGTTTTTCCTCGTGTTTGGGACGCAAGTGATGATCAATACCATGCATATTATTATTCTTCGTTTTTAAATATTCCTAAATTAAAAGATGGATCTTACGATCGTTCGCCTAATCAGGCTGATAACGTTAAGTTCTTTGTTGGATATCAGGTCTATTGGATGTACTTACGTTATTTCATGTGGAATTTTGCTGGAAAACAAAACGATTTACAAGGTGTATATACCGGTAATGTTAGAGATGGTAACTGGAAAACTGGAATATCATTCATCGACAATCTTATGTTGGGCGATCAGAGCAATATGCCCGATTCACTTAAAAACAATAAGGCAAATAATAAATTATTTGCGCTCCCTTTAATTCTTGGATTAATTGGTATGTTCTATCAATTTAAAAGAAGAGGAGATGATGCTTTTGCTAATTTCTTAATGTTCTTTTTTACGGGTTTTGCAATTGTGCTATATTTAAATCAAGCTGGTAATCAACCACGTGAACGTGACTATGCCTATGTGGGAAGCTTCTATGCTTTTGCAGTTTGGATTGGTCTGGGTGTACTTGGGGTAGCTTCTTTTTTACAAAAAAAGCTTTCAGCAAATATTGCAGCACCTTTAGCTACAGTTATTTGTTTATTGGCAGTTCCAACAATTATGGCTCAACAAGAATGGGATGATCATGATAGAAGCAAAAAAATATTGTCTCGCGATTTGGCTAAAGATTATTTAGAAAGTTGCGCCCCAAATGCTGTGCTATTTACTTTTGGAGATAATGATACATATCCATTGTGGTATGCTCAGGAAGTAGAAGGTATAAGACCAGATATAAGAGTAATTAATTATAGTTTATTAGGAATAGATTGGTACATTAATGAACTACGATATAAAGTTAATGAGAGTGCTCCAATTGATGTAATCTGGACTGCAGAACAAATAGAAGGCGGGAAACGTGACTATGCACTTTATCGCGCAAAACCTGGAATTCCAGAAGATCGATATTATGATTTATTCGATTTAATGAAAAATTATGTTGGTAGCGATGATCCTACTAAAATGGAAGATAGAGGCAATGGAGAATCATTAAGCACTTTCCCTGTCCGCAAATTTGCAGTTCCAGTAGATAAGAATATTGTTTTAGCGAATAAAACTGTAAACGCAACAGATAGTGTAATAAGTGAAATGCGGTTTGAATTACCCAAAACATCTTTGCTAAAAAATGATATGGCAGTGCTTAATATTATTGCAGCAGCAAAATGGAATCGCCCTATTTATTTCACCAATGCACAAGTAGATTTAGGATTTGATCAGTTTTTACGTAGAGATGGTTTAAGTTATCGCTTAGTGCCTGTTCAAAATTCAAGGGTTAACGCCGATTGGATGAAAGAAAAAGCATTAAATATTTTTGCAGCAGGTAATGCAAATGTTAAGGGAGTTTATTATGATGAAGAAAATCGTAGACACCTTAATAGCATTCGCTCTGCTTATGCAGATTTAGCAATTGATTTGGCAAATAATGGTAGAAAGGAAGAGGCTCGTAAAGTTTTAGAGAAGGTCGATAAAATGATGCTGGAAGAGAACTTTGCTTACGGAATGGCTAGCAGAGGCAATATGCATAATAGAAATTCTTTAATGTTCTTAGAAGCATGTTATTTGTCAGATGCAAAAGGCTTAATAGAAAAAGTAGCTGCATCAGTTAAAAAAGATTTACAACAACAAATTAAGTTCTATAATTCTTTATCTGGATTAAAAGCAGATAATATGGGAGATGAAAAAAGAATGACTGAAAGCTATCTAGATGGGATGGAAAAAATGAAAACTATTTATAACCCTGCAATTCAGATTCCTGGAAAACTAATGGCACCAAAGGAGAGCATTAAATAGCTTGTATTTGTTTAAAA
>JAYVRC010000403.1:0-4585 GCA_043776615.1 Sphingobacteriia bacterium | reverse complement strand
CTTATTTTGATATTGCTATTTGGATTCCGAGATTGATTTTCGCAATGCCTTTGGTAATCGGAATTATTTCATCCATCATTGGTTCAGCCTTTTGGTTTGATGTGAATCCTTTTCCTGGATTTGTATTTGGCTCATTCGGTGGATCATTGTTTATTATCTATGCAGTTTTATGGGCAGTAATTCCTGAAGCCAAAAGTGCTTCAGAAAAATTAGAAATGCGTGGTGAAAAAGTAGATCTCAACACCATCAAAAATACCATTCAAGAAGATCTTGAAGGATTTAAAGCCCGTGCAGAAAAATGGGGAGGAGAATTTTCTAATAAAGCCAAAGAGTTTGGTTCTGAATTTGGACAAACTGTTAACCAAAAAAGTAAAAGCTTTGGATCAGAAGCAAGCTATGTAGCAAAATCTACGGGTAGCAAAATCGGTAATGCAATTGCCATTTTATTCAAAGCATTCTTTTTGTTCATCGCCGGTATCATTGCATTCTCTCTATTAATTGCTCTACTAGCAATGCTGGTAGGAAGTGTAAGCGTATTTCCTTTAAAAGATTTTCTATTAGAAGGTTTTTGGCAGAACTTCCTTGCATGGTCAACTTTATTTCTATTCCTTTTTGTACCAGTAATTGGAATTGTAATCTGGTTAATAAGAAGAATCATTGGTGCAAAAGCTGGAAGCAAGTATTTGGGTTTCACTTTTGGAGGACTCTGGACTCTAGGAATTGTTAGTATTGTGTTTTTAATTGCATTAATAGCTCAAGATTTTGATGCACGTGCAAGAGATAAAAAAGACATTGCCATTGTTCAGCCAACAAATAATAAAATGATTATTAAAGTGGCAGATGCAAAAGTTCAAGTAATTGGTAAATGGTTAAAATTAGATGGTATCATCAGCATGGATAATGATAGCCTCGTACTGAATAATATTAACCTTCGAATTGCCAAAAGTAACGACTCATTGTACCATATTTCTTACCATAAATACAGCAATGGCAGAGATGAAGAAACTGCTTTAAGAAATATTGATCAAATTAATTATGGAATAGTTCAATCCGATAGCATGATTTATTTGGATAGAGGATTTAATCTAAAAAAAGGAACCAAATTCCGCAACCAGGGTGTAGTAGTTACCGTTCAAATTCCTGTTGGAAAGAAAATAGAATTTGATAGGAATGTTTCTAAAAGACTCAATTGGTTCAACATTAATCACAACAACCGTGATTATGAGTGGGAAGATGATTTAAATGGAAGCGACTCGAGAGGATTTAGCTCAAATACAGAATACATCATGACGCTAGGCGGATTAGAAAGAGTGAAAAAAGATAAGGATGAAGACTATCAGAATAATGATGATGCATCTGATAATAATGCAGTTGAAGAGTATAAAAAAAGTAAGGAAGAATTAAGAAAAGAATACGAACGTAAGAAGAAAGAAACAGATGAATTAAAGAAAGAATTAGATAAACCAGTTGACAGTAGTCGTTACCGTTACCAAAAAGTAACCTACAAAGAACCAACTACTAAACAATCAGAGATGATCGACTTAGTAGCTGAAGGAAGCAGAATATCACTTTTGTATTTACAATCTTAGAATTCGGTTGGAATAGGTTGGAAAAAGAACCTCGTCTCTTGGTTGGGATGGGGTTCTTGTGTATTTTTACCGCTTTAATAAACGATTGATATGAAGAATACTCCTTTTACAAATAAGCATATTGCTCTTGGTGCTAAGATGGCGGAATTTGCTGGTTATAATATGCCAATTAGTTACACTGGTATTAATGATGAACATGCAGCTGTAAGAAAAAACGCTGGCATTTTTGATGTAAGTCATATGGGAGAATTTATGCTTAAAGGAGAAAATGCACTCGACTTAATACAACGTGTTACTTCTAATGATGCATCAAAAATAATGAACGGTCAAGCTCAATACAGTTGTCTTCCTAATTATGAAGGAGGTATTGTAGATGATTTAATCGTGTATTGCATTGAACAGAACAAGACTTATATGTTAGTTGTAAATGCATCTAACATTGAAAAAGATTGGAATTGGATTGTTAAACACAATACCAATAATGTAGAAATGCAAAATATCAGCGAAAAAACTTGTTTGCTGGCAATTCAAGGACCTAACGCTACTAAAATATTACAAGCTTTAACTGACATAGATATTATGAACCTCAAATATTACACTTTTGTAAGAGGAAAATTTGCAGGTGTAGAAAATGTAGTGATAAGTGCTACTGGTTATACCGGTTCTGGTGGAGTAGAAATTTATTTTGAAGAAGTCAATGGCGCTGCTGATAAAATTTGGGATGCCATTTTTGAAGTAGGTGGGCCACAAGGTTTAAAACCAATTGGATTAGGTGCGCGTGATACACTTCGTTTAGAAATGGGTTACTGTTTATACGGCAATGATATTGATGATACAACATCTCCTTTAGAAGGAGGCTTGGGATGGATTACTAAATTTACTAAAGAATTTACCAATAGTAAGGCATTAGCTGAACAAAAAGCAGCTGGTGTAAAGCGTAAATTGGTTGGTTTTGAAATGTTAGAGCGTGGAATTCCAAGACATGATTATTTAATTAAAGATGCTGAAGGCCATACCATTGGAAAAGTTACCAGTGGTACTCAAGCTCCATCACTCAATAAAGCCATAGGATTAGGTTATATATCGACTTCTCATGCTAGTATAGACAGTGAGGTTTTTATAGATATAAGAAATTCATTGGTAAAAGCAAAAGTTGTAAAAGCTCCTTTTGTTTAGTGAACACACTAATCAATATATCCATTCGTTAATAGTAGGATGAAAAAAGTTTTTGCATTTTTTATATTATTTATTCTTGTACTAAGTTCATGTAGTAAGAAAACTAGTTCCTCTAAGTCTTCAACAAACAGATCGGGTTCTGAAATTGGTTTTGCCTCATATTATGGAAATGAATTTATTGGTCGTAAAACTGCAAGCGGTGAAATTTTTCGTCAATCTAATTTAACAGCTGCTCATAAGAGATTAGCATTTGGCACTAAAGTGCGTGTAACCAACTTAGCCAATGGAAAATCTGTAAAAGTAAGAGTTAATGATCGCGGGCCATTTGTAGCGAATAGAATTATCGATTTAAGTAAATCGGCCGCAAAAAAAATTGATATGGTTGGAGCGGGAGTTGCAAAAGTTAAGATTAAGTATTAAATGGCTCAAAGCTATATGTTCAATGTTGAAAATGGTAATTTAGCGGTTTAACACTATTGAAACGTTATGCGTTAGTGAGTTTTGGTCCATTCAGCATCCTTACCACGATTGTTATAGCTCACTATTTTAAAAGTACTATTACTGTCTTTAATAAACTCAAATTTTAATGCAGCTTCTTTTATATAAAATTCATTTTCATTGTTAGCATATAGTTTAACTTTGGACAATCTATCGTCAAGATTAGCTGCTTCAATATATAAAGATCCATTTTCAAAAGTTACAATCAACTTATGATTCACATTGTTTAAAGTAACTTCATAAGTTCCAATATATGATTTTAAAATAGTTTCTTTTACTTTAAAATTGTAATTTATTGGCTTTCCAATTGCAAGTCTTGCAATATCGTTGGTAAGTATTTGCCAGTCCATGTCGGCTTCGTAACAATTGTATAATGTAACAACAAAAACATTTTCATTTGGGAGATAAATTTCATCAGATTGAAAGCCATCTGTTGAACCACTATGTTCAATAGTTTTACTGCCATCAATATTTTTAACAAACCAACCATAAGCGTATTGAGAAAAACTATTATCGCTAAATTTGAATGGTGTTGTTGCCTTTACTAAAGATTCTTTTTTCACCAACTGCTGATTTAAAAGAGCTTTATGCCATTTACAAATATCTTCTGCATTACTAATTAATGCTCCTGCTGAATACAATATTGTTACTTCTTGCAAAGCTGCCTTTTCAATCTTACCGTCAAACTTTGAATAACCTTGTGGCATACTTGAAATATTTTTCTCGGGATGGATATAAAAAGTATTTTTCAATCCTGCCTTGTCTAGAACATTTTCTTGCAAGTATTTTTCAAATGTATTGCCAGTAATTGTTTCAATAATGTAACCTAATAAGTAAAAGTTTGAATTGCTATACCTGTAATTACTACCTGGCTTGAAATTAAGCGGCTCGTCTTTAACATAATCAACTCCGTCTTTCGGTGTGTAAGATTCTTTTTGTTTTGAAGGATTATCAATTTCCGACAAGTAATCTTTTATACCAGAAGTATGAGTCAAAAGATTTTCAATTGTAATAGTATAGCCTTTATATGGAAACTCATTTATGTATTGCTGAATACTGTCTTGCAACCTAATTTTGCCTTGTTCAACTAATTGCATAATTGCAATTGCTGTATATTGTTTACCCATAGAACCAGTTCTAAAAAGCATATCAGGCTGCATAGGGATATTCAGTTCAATGTTGGCTGTACCAAAAGCCTTTTTGTATACAACTTTGTCATTTTTTACAATCATTACAACGCAGCCAGGGGCAATCTCTTTCAATCGATTCGTGATTAGCTTGTCAAGGGTTTTTGAAAGTTGTTTGTCTTGTTTACTTTGTCC
>JAYVRC010000402.1:0-4592 GCA_043776615.1 Sphingobacteriia bacterium | reverse complement strand
CTATTGGTATAGTAAAGGAAACTGAAAAAGTTGTGGAAGTGTTTGCAACAGTTAAAGGAAGCCAATTACAGCAATCCTTCCAACATAGTATTGATGAGCCAATAGTAATGAATAAAATCTACTGGGGATGGAAAGAACAGAATAAATCTTTGCTAGTAGAAATGAACAGTGAAGAAATACAGGTGTATAATCGTTACCGGAATGAATTGGTTAAATCGGAAATGTTTTCAACCACACTTTCAAAAGATGAAAGGCGTTTCATTTATGCAGCGTATTTCTCTAAAGGAATGCTGGCGTTGGGTAGCAATTCTCCTCTATCTGATGAATCACATCGTTTGTTAGAAAGGTTTGCTGGAGTGTTCGATGGTATTTATACCCGTTTTCTCGATCTGCAAAAAGCAGAAGCACAAGTAAGGGAGGCACAAGTTGAAGCGGCGTTGGAAAGAGTAAGGTCAGCAACAAATGCCATGCATAAAAGTACAGAGCTGATAAACGTTATTAGTATTCTCAGCGAACAGTTTCAACACTTGGGTTTTAAAATTGATTCGGCTAATTTCAACACTAGTTATCGAGAAAAAGACTGGAACCTCTGGTTATATAATTCAGGTATACCTATCTATCCTGATCAAATTCATATTCCTTACTTTGATCACCCTTACTTCAACCGGACTATTGAAGCACTTGCAAATGGATCTGACTTCAATGCCTTTGTATTTGATAAAAAAGAGAAAGACAGGTTTCTAGATTATCTATATAAAAATACACTTTTCAAAAACAACTCCGAAGAAAGAAAGAAGGTAACCTATAGCAAACCCGGCTTTGCATGGTCGGTAGTATATTTAAAAAACACGTCTCTCACTATTGCTAATTATGATGCAGAACCATATACAGAAGAACAAAATGCCATTCTTCGCCGATTTGGTAGTGTATTTGAACAATCCTATACAAGGTTTCTAGATTTGCACAAAGCAGAAGCACAAACAAGAGAAGCACAAATAGAAGCTGGTCTTGAAAGAGTGAGAAGCCGTACACTTGCCATGCAAAAAAGTGATGAGCTAGCTGAAACTGCTGCCGAATTATTTAAACAACTTATTAGCCTTGGTATTGAGCCCAACCGTTTATATATTGGCATAATAAAAGATGAAAGCGGTGATATGGAAATGTGGGCAACAGATGAAGACGGTTCAAAAGTGGGACAAAAATTTCTGTTCAATAAAAATGAAAATGCTTCTGTAAAAAAACTGTACGATGGATGGGCCGCAAAAGAAAAATCAGTAATAGTAGATATGGAAGGAAAGGAACTGGAAGATTATTTTCATTATCTGAATGATGTGATGCATATTCCCTTCAAAGGCGGTCTTACACAAAAAAAAAGGGTACAGAGTGTGGCTTATTTCGGTAAAGGCTTTATTGGTATGGCCTCGCCTGATGGAAAAGGAAGTGAAGCAATACAATTACTGGAACGTTTTGCCGCAGTTTTTAATCTCACATTTACCCGATTCAACGATTTAAAAATAGCGGAGGCACATGCATTTCAGGCAGAAGAAGATTTAATAGCCATTAAAGAAGCTAAACAAAATGCCGAACATGCATTAACGGAACTACAAGCCACGCAAAAGCAATTAATTCAATCTGAAAAAATGGCAAGCCTTGGAGAACTTACTGCAGGTATTGCACATGAGATACAGAATCCTTTGAATTTTGTGAATAATTTTAGTGAGGTAAGCAGAGAAATGATTGATGAATTAAAACCCTTCGACAAGCTCAGAGTAACAGCAGAGCAAGAAGATTTATTAAATGATATTGATGCTAATCTTGAAAAAATAAATCATCACGGCAAAAGAGCAGCCGATATTGTAAAAGGCATGTTGCAACACAGTCGTAGCAGCAGTGGTGCAAAAGAACCAACCGATATCAATGCCTTGTGTGATGAGTATTTAAGATTGAGTTATCATGGCTTAAGAGCAAAAGACAAATTGTTCAATGCTACACTGATAACCAATTTTGATGAAACGATTGGCAACATCAATATTATTCCTCAGGATATTGGAAGGGTAATTTTGAATTTAGTCAACAATGCTTTTTATGCAGTTGGGGAGAAATTGACAATCTACAATCTACAATCTGAAGATAAAATTAGCGAAGATGCATACATCCCAACAGTTTCCATCAGCACAAAAAAAGGGGGTAGTAAAATTTTAATTATTGTTAGTGATAACGGCAGCGGTATTCCACAATCAATCAAAGAAAAAATCTTCCAACCCTTCTTCACTACCAAACCCACAGGGCAGGGAACTGGATTGGGATTGAGTTTGAGTTATGATATTATTAAAGCACATGGTGGAGAGTTGAAAGTGGAAACGAAAGAGGGAGAAGGGAGTGTGTTTATTATTCAATTACCAATTATATAAAACAACTTGATGAAATCATTCATAAAAATATTGCTGCTTCTATTGCTGTCTGCCTTTTCAAAAGCACAGGTACACCCCTTATTTCTAGAACCAACAAAAAAAGAAGCCGATAGCTTACGAACTGTGCTCTCGCAGAATATAAATGATACACTAAAAATGGCTGCTTATAGAGAACTTGCCCTTTACTTTCTTGATATTAGCTTAGACAGTGCCATGTATTTTATACAAAAAGATATTCCACTTGCAAAAAAATTACATTTAAAAATATGGGAAGCAGATGGGTTGGATTTGTATGCGCTCATTTCTAGTAATCAGGGTAAATATGTACAATCGGTTAAAGCCTATAACGAGGCATTGGCCTTAGTAGAAGATATAATGACTGAACAAAATATTTGGCATATTTCAAAATTTACACTTAGTACATCACCAAAGTTGGCAAGGTTAAGCATGCATGCTACGATTTTGCACGATATGACTTCGGTATTTACGGCAACAGAAAATTATGAAAAGGAATTGAGTACAACCATGCATAGCTTTCAAATTGCTAAATCTATAAATGATAATACAATATTTTCTTTGGTGTACAGTAATCTAGGAAGAATCCAGTTAAGAATAAAGCAAATGGATTCTGCTTTGTTACTTTTTAAAGAATCGTTGGCGTATGGAGAAAAAGCTGGTTACCGAAAATATGAGTCAGGCACGCTTAATTCCATTGGCAATATATACTTGAATAAAAAAATGTACGATAGTGCTAAACAAAATTATCTAAAAGGGTTATCGTCTGCAAGGGCAATGAATAATGTAGCAGCATTTGGAGATATTTATTTGTCGCTCGCTAATTTTTTTAATTCTACTGGTAAATACGATTCAGCAGTACTTTATGCTAGGTTGTGCCTGGATATAATTAAAAAAACAGGGCGCAATTCTAGTTATATTGAAGCATATAATAAATTAGTTGATATTTATAAAGCCCTTGGTAAAACGGATAGTGTACTGTTATACCTGCAACTGGCTAATACAGCAAAGGATAGTTTACTCAGTTCAGAAAAAATAAAGCAATTTCAGAATATAGGTTTTAATGAAGAACTCCGTTTGCAAGAACTAGAGAAGGAAAGTATACAAACAAAAAATAAAATCAGGACTTATGCTATGCTTGGTGGTCTCGGAATGTTTTTGTTGGCCGCTTTGTTTTTATACCGGAATAATCGACAGAAGCAAAAAGCAAATAGGGTATTAGAAAAAGCTTTAAATGATTTGAAATCTACCCAAACACAATTGATACAATCTGAAAAAATGGCTTCGTTGGGCGAACTCACTGCAGGCATTGCGCATGAAATACAGAACCCGTTGAATTTTGTAAATAATTTTAGTGAGGTCAACATGGAATTAATTGATGAGCTAAAAACGGAAGTGAGATTGCTCGCTCCGCTCGAGATGACGAACAATAAATCAAAAATAACGGAACAACTAATTGATGATATAAAAGATAATTCCGAAAAAATAAATCACCATGGTAAACGAGCAGCTGATATTGTAAAAGGAATGTTGCAGCACAGCCGTAGTAACAGTGGTACAAAAGAACCCACAGATATCAATGCATTGTGTGATGAATATTTACGTTTGAGTTATCATGGCTTACGGGCGAAGGACAAAACTTTCAATGCCACCATGAAAACTGATTTTGATGAAACCATTGGTAATATCAATATCATTCCACAGGATATTGGTAGAGTGGTGATGAATTTATTAACGAATGCTTTTTATGCGGTTGGGGAGAAATTGACAATCTACAATCTACAATCTGAAGATAAAATTAGCGAAGATGCATACGAACCAACAGTTTCCATCTGCACAAAAAAAATCGATAGCAAAATTGAAATTAGTGTTAGTGACAATGGCAACGGCATCCCTCCAAAAGTAATCGACAAAATCTTCCAACCCTTCTTTACCACCAAACCTACAGGACAAGGAACGGGCTTAGGATTGAGCCTGAGTTATGATATAGTAACGAAAGCACATGGTGGAGAGTTGAAAGTGGAAACGAAAGAAGGAGAAGGAACAATATTTATTATTTCATTACCAGTAAATAATTAATCAATGAAAGCAAAGTCAATCAAAGGAGATATTTTATTCCTCCTCGTGTTAACAGTATTGATTCATTTAGGCTGCAATAGTTTTTCT
>JAYVRC010000401.1:0-4605 GCA_043776615.1 Sphingobacteriia bacterium | reverse complement strand
AAGACGCTTCAATCATATACGCTATCTGCCAAATTGATCATTTAATGAAAAGAAAGAATGATGAAATCTCTGGTGGTGAAAAACAAAGGGTTGCATTGGCCCAATTACTTACTACTGCTCCTCAATTATTATTATTAGACGAGCCATTTTCTAATTTAGATAGAGTTCATAAACAAATTATCCAATCTGTAATAGATGATATTTGTACACAACTTCATATTACCTGTATTTTGGTTTCTCATGATGCTACTGATTTGTTATCATGGGCAGATCATTTGTTAATTATGAAAGATGGCAAGCTGATACAGGAAGGCACTCCTAAGCAATTGTATTTTCATCCTAATAACGAATATGTTGCTGCTTTGCTAGGAGAGTATAACCTCATTGATACTACAAAGCACCCTGCATTTGCGCAATTATTTGGAGAAGGTGCTGTTGGTAAAAAAGCAATGGTTCGTCCTGAACAATTTACTATAACTAAAGATGGAAATGTTGGATTATTAGGGATTGTAAAACGGGTATTATTTTATGGAAGTTATTATATGATTGAGGTATTAATAGACGGATTAATCATTAAAATTAGAACTGCAGCTTTTCAATTTTATACTGGTGACAAAGTATTAATAGGCATATCATCATAATTTAAATATGGATTTAATGAGTAATAACAAAATTGCATTGGTTACCGGTGCTAGTGGAGGTTTGGGTAAAGACATGGCCATAAAATTGGCAGAAAAAGGAATTGATGTTGTTATTACGTACAAAACCAGAAAGGCTGAAGCCCTTGAAACAGTTGAACTTATTAAGCAAATAGGACAAAATGCAGCAGCTATTCATTTGGATATGAGCTTATTTAAATCGCTAGATGGATTTGTTGCTAAATTTAAAAACACCTTGCATGATGAATTTAAATCGGAAGCGTTTGATTTTTTAATAAACAATGCCGGTATGGGCGCAACTGTTCCATTCGAGAATGTAACTGAAGAAATTTTCAATGAGTTTTTAGACGTTCATTTTAGAAGCGTTTTTTTTCTAACACAAAAAACATTGCCTTTAATTAGAACAGGAGGTAGAATTATTAATATATCATCAAGCACTACTGGCTATTGCGTTCCAGGGTATGCTGTGTATGCTTCTTTTAAAAGTGCAGTAGAAGTATTAACTAAATACCTTGCATTTGAATTAGGCAAAAAGGGTATTACCGCTAATGCTGTTGCACCTGGTCCGGTTGAAACTGATTTTAATAATGCTGCAATAAAAAATAATCCCGATCGAAAAAAATATTTAGCATCACTTTCTCCATTGAATAGAGTAGGACAAGCAGATGATATTGGTGGTGTTATTGCTTTTTTGTGTTCTGAGGAATCAAAGTGGATTAATGGACAGATTATTAAAGTTAATGGTGGTTTAGGATAAATATTCCATAAAAAATTAGTTGTAGTTGGTATACATTAAATTGAAATTCTTTTACTTAGTTCATCATCAATTTTTCGAAAAAGGTGATATGGCTTATAAATGCGCCAATCTAAAATTTCCATTAGCTCTAAATAGTAGTTTATTTTTTTCTTTTTAAAATCTTGTTGGGTTGCTTCTGGCATATTCAATGCAATAATCCAACCATTTTCTTCGGTTACTTCTTCAAACCATTCTTGATAATATTCTTTGTCACTACTATGAAAGTTAAGCACATTTTCGGTAATTAAAATAAATTTTGATATTTTTTGAACCAATAAAAGATCTATAATTTCTCGCTTTAGTTCCATAATATCGTTTTCTATTGCATCATTCCACTCTCCAATCATTTCTATAATAGAAAAGTTAAGCTCATAATCGACATAAATAATTTTTATATAAAGTGTTCTACTGCCAAAGTCGTCCCATTGAGGATGAATATAATAATTATAAACAGTTTGCGAGTATTCAAATTCACTATAAGTTCTTTTGTAGAATGGAGATTTGGGATCTTCTTCGGCTATATAAATATGCCTCCAATTATAAAATGGTTCTATTTCGTGCATTATTTTTTTACGGCTTCAACTGCTTTTTTAACACTCCCATGTTTTAATAATAAATCCTTTGCTTTTTCATAATCGTTAATTGCAAGTCCATCCATCACCATTTTAACACCTCTGTCTACCAATTTTACATTACTCAATTGCATATTCACCATTTTATTGTCTTCAACTCTTCCAAGTTGAATCATAATAGAAGTTGAAATCATATTCAGAACTAATTTTTGTGCTGTGCCACTTTTCATTCTGGTACTTCCTGTTACAAATTCTGGACCAACTACTACTTCTACTGGAAAGTCTGCTTCCATTGAAACTGGAGAGTTTGGATTGCAGCAAATACTGCCAGTAATTATTCCTCTTTTCCTGCACTGCTTTAATGCACCAATAACGTAGGGAGTTGTACCGCTCGCAGCCAGTCCTACTACTACATCTTTATCGTTGATGAAATGTTTTTGTAAATCAGACCATCCTTCTTCTGCGCTATCTTCTGCAAACTCAACTGCTTGAGTTATGGCTTTTTCTCCTCCAGCAATTAAACCAATTACCAATCCGTAAGGCACACCAAATGTAGGCGGACATTCACTTGCATCTACAATACCTAATCTACCGCTCGTACCTGCACCTATATAAAAAAGTCTTCCTCCTGCCAGCATTTTATCGCTAATAGCCGAGGCTAATTTTTCAATTTCAGGCATTGCTTTTTCAACAGCATCTGGTACAGTTTTATCTTCTTTATTAATATTTTGCAATAATTCTTGTATCGACATTTTTTCTAAATGGCGATAAGTTGATGCTTGTTCTGTAACTTTTATAAGATCGGCCATACAATTTTTTTAAATATGATATTTGATCAATCCGGGCATGGGTGTTTTTAATACTTTACCTAATTCTAGTTCGTAATCATTGCAAAGTTCCTTCAAAACATCTCTAAAACCAAATGCAATACTGCCAATAAAATGAATTGGTTTAGTCCAACTTTCTTTATATTTATTTAGATGAGTAAAAAAGAAATCGTTTAGTCCATCTTCAATAATATTTTCAATCATAAAATGTCCTCTATTTTCTGCTAAAAAAAGTGCGTATGTAGCCAAGTATCTATTTGGCAAAGGCTTTTTGTAAACATTGAACAATATGCTTTCATGGGTTTCATTAAAACGTTTTTCGAAACGATTATTCAAATCTTCATCGAAAGTTTTATATAAATAATATTGAATTACTTTTTTGCCTAAGTAAGCGCCGCTACCTTCATCTCCTAAAATAAAGCCCAAGCCAGGGCTGTTTTTTTCTATTTTTTTTCCATTAAAATAACAGGAATTAGAACCAGTACCTAAAATACAGGCTATTCCTTTTGTATTTCCACACAAAGCCCTTGCAGCTCCCGTTAAATCGTGATTTACTTCTATAGTAGCCTTTTTAAAAAGTTGTTTAAGCACCAGTTTCATGCTTTTCACATTGTTTAAATCTAATAAGCCAGTGCCGTAGAAGTATACGGCTTGAATATTGGTATTTTTGAGTTTTGGAACTAATTCTTTGTTGAGAATTTTTAATATATCTTCTTGTGATACAAAATAGGGACTAATTGCAGGAGTAATTATTTTCTTTTTATTGCCATTAATAAGTAGGCACCATTCGCATTTGGTAGATCCGCTGTCAGCAATAAGTATGGTTTGCATGTGAAATATTTTACTTCGAATATAAATATAGATATTTGCAGCCTATAGAAATAATTTAAGTGTGATTATATGGGCTCCAAGAAATTACAGGTTTGGTTACCGGTTCTTTTTTCTTTAGTAATGATAGTAGGGATAATTATTGGCTTTCAGCTTAAAGAAAAAACCATGTCACCCCAGTTCTTCAGCTTATCTCAAAGGTCTTCAATACAAGAACTTACTTCATTAATTAAAAATAAATATGTAGATAAGTTGGCTATAGATAGTATTACTGCTATGGCTGCTACCGAATTATTGCAACAACTCGATCCACATTCGGTTTTTATTCCGGCTAAGGAATTAATTGCGGTAAATGAGGAATTGCAAGGAAATTTTGAAGGTATAGGAATCGAATTTAGGATCATAGAAGATACTGTAAACGTGATGAATATTGTTAAGGATGGCCCTGCTGAAAAAGCAGGTCTTCAAATAGGCGATAAATTGTTGGCCGTTGCTGATACGATTGCAGTATCTGGCAAGAATATAGAACTTGCAATGATTCGAAAACTTTTTAGAGGTCCCGTTAATTCGCTGCTTAAGTTAAAATATAAACGAGCTAATCAAGTGTTTTCTATTGCAATTGCTAGAAATCTGATTACCATATCTTCTATTGATGCAGCTTATATGGTGTCGCCAGGCATAGGCTATATAAGGATAAATAAGTTTGCAGAGAGAACCTACGAGGAGTTTATGCAACAATTAGAAATGCTGCAATCTAAAAAGATGGAATCTCTAGTTTTAGATTTAAGGGGTAATGGTGGGGGAATGTTAAAAGAAGCAGTAGATATTGCAGATGAGTTTTTAGATGATAATAAATTGATTGTATTTACGGAAGGAGAGAATTCTCCCAAAATGGAGTACAATTGTAAGCGGCCAGGTATTTT
>JAYVRC010000400.1:0-4632 GCA_043776615.1 Sphingobacteriia bacterium | reverse complement strand
ACTCTTATTCACAAATTGACTGCCGTAATAAATAGTTGCTTTATTAAATGGATCTTGAGCAATGGCAGCGTTCCAATTGAATCTTTGTTTTACATTTTTATCTGGGCGGGGAGGGCGAATACTCCATTGCTCACCAGTTGCAATATTATAACGAGATACAGAGCCTCCTTGACTCATAGTATACACCCAATTTGGATCTTCTGCATCTGGCATTACATCAAAACCGTCTCCACCGCTTACCCCCTGCCAAAATGCATTCCGCAATCCACTACGCACCCATGCATAAGCGGGACCATGCCAGCTTCCATTGTCTTGCAAACCACCCATTACATTATAGGGTATTTGGTTATCTACATTGATATGATAAAATTGCCCGAGTGGAAGTTTCTCATCGAACTGCCAAGTTTTACCACGATCGCGAGAAATACCAATACCACCATCATTTCCATCAATAATAAAATTAGCATCATAAGGATGAATCCACCAAGCATGATGGTCTGGATGAATTCCACTGTAAGGAATTACCGATTTAAACGTTTTACCTCCATCCTCACTCACTGTAATTTCTTGGTTGATATTGTACAATCTGTTTTCGTTTTTTGTATCTACTGCTATATCTTGAAAATAAAATGCTCTATTGGTTACAATTGCAGGATCACCATTTACGAGCTCCCATTTAATTCCACCATCATCGGTTTTATACAATCCATTTTTTGCGGCTTCAACTAAAGCATATACCCTGTTGGGCTCTGATCTACTAATGCTAATCCCAATTCTACCATAATCGCCATCAGGTAATCCATCAGCTTTTCCCAATTTTTTAAAAGATTTCCCGCCATCATAAGTTACATAAAATCCACTACCAGTTCCACCGCCTTTTAAACTCCAAGGTGTACGTTTGTGTTGATACATATTAACAAACAATTTATTCGGATTAACCGGGTCCATTACCATATCACCTACTCCAGTAGTATCATTGGTATGCAAAATTAACTTCCAATTTTCTCCGCCGTCAATTGTTTTATATACTCCTCTTTCTGCATGTTCTGCAAAAGGATTACCCATTACACCTGCATAAACCACATCTGGATTATTAGGGTCAACAATGATGCGATGGATATTGCGCGTTTTTTGCAATCCCATACACTTCCATGTTTTTCCTCCATCTAAACTTTTATAAATTCCTTCTCCTAAACTGATGGAGTTGCGCGGATTGCCTTCACCAGTTCCAGCCCAAACTATACTTGGATTACTTTGGGTGATAGCAACTGAACCTATGTTTTGAATAGGTTGTTCATCGAACATTGGCATCCAACTTCCACCTCCATTTTCTGTTTTCCAAACTCCTCCACTAGCAGTTCCTAAATAAATGGTGTTAGGACTATTCCAAACTGCATCAATTGATGTTACGCGACCGCTCATTCCTGCGGGTCCGATGTTACGGGGTTTCATCGATTTAAAATGTTTGGCTAAATCTACCTGCTGTGCATTTAAAAATGCTATGCATAAGAGACCAGAAAAAAGGGATAAAATTTTTTGCATAAAAATTGATTAAAGCACAAAATAAGTAATTAATGAAATAATAATAAAGATTTATACAAACGGGCTATTAAGCCTCTTTTTTAAGATATATATTAAAAAAGTGGCGATATTTTTAAGATGTATATTAAAAAAGTTGTATTTTTGCACAATGATAGCCCGATATATAGAGCACAAAATAGAGGACTTACTGCCCTCTAAAAAGGCAATTATACTGATTGGAGCCCGACAGGTAGGCAAAACTACCGTACTTAAAAAGCTATTCCCAAATGCACTATGGCTATATGGAGATGATGCAGATACAAGGCAAAAACTCAGCAATAACAATGAAACTATGCTGAAGAATGAATTGGGCACTAATAAATTATTGGTGATAGATGAAGCACAAAGAATTGAGAATATTGGTTTAACAGCTAAAATTATCATCGACAGGTTAACAGATGTATCATTAATCTTATCGGGATCATCGGCTTTTGAATTGGCCAACAAAATCAACGAGCCATTAACGGGTAGAAAATGGGAATTAAATATGTATCCGTTTAGCTATGCAGAAATGTGTAGTCATCATTCTGCAAAAACAGAAAACCGACTCTTACACCAACGATTGCTTTATGGCTATTACCCTGAGGTTGTAATTGGCGAAGGAAATCAATTAGCTATTCTAAAAGAAATTGCTAATGCCTATTTATATAAAGACATTTTAACTTGGGAGAATATTCAAAAACCAGATAAACTAGAGCGGCTGTTACAAGCCATTGCTTTGCAAGTAGGTCAGCTAGTATCTTATCATGAGTTAGGGCAAATAACTGGCTTAACATCAGGCACAGTAGAACGCTATATTAATTTATTAGAGCAAGCATTTATTATTTACCGAATAGGAAGTTTTAGCAGGAACTTAAGAAATGAATTAAATAAAAGCAGGAAGATATATTTTTACGACAATGGTTTACGCAATGCGGTTATTAATCAATTTCAATCAGTAGATATAAGGGAAGATATTGGAGGATTATGGGAGAATTATTTATTGGCAGAACGAACAAAATATTTAGCAGCAAAAAATATATATTGTAATCGATTTTTTTGGCGAACTAAAGATGGTGCAGAAGTAGATTATGTAGAAGAATACAACGGTAAAATATATGCCTTCGAATTTAAATGGAGCCCCAAAGCAAAAGCAAAATTCTCGGCTTCATTTATAAACGCTTATAAACCTGTAGAAACAAAAGTTATTCATTCTCAAAATTATATGGAGTGGCTTAAATAGCAACAGTTACTTGATAATTTGGTATATTAGCTAATAAAATTTAAACTTGACTCTAACCCCTTCTAAGCGCTCCAGTTTTGTTATAGGTTTATATGCTGCTGTTGCGGCTTTTCTTACCTACACCGTAATTTTTGGATTTAGAAAATCATTTACCGTTTGCACATTTGATGGAATGGCTTTTTGGGGATTAGGGTATAAAACATTGTTGGTACTGAGTCAGATGTTGGGCTACTTAATGGCTAAATTTTATGGCATTAAATTTATTTCGGAACTAAAGCGATTAAATAGGTACAAAATAGTTTTGTTGTTAGTGGGCATTGCATGGATGGCTTGGTTACTATTTGCATTGGTACCAGCACCTTATAATATTGTATTCTTGTTTATTAACGGGTTTCCATTGGGTATGTTATGGGGGGTGATTTTTTCTTATATAGAAGGAAGAAAAGCCACGGATTTTATAGGTGCCGCATTAGCAGTGAGTTTTATTTTTTCTTCGGGATTTGTAAAATCTGTTGGAGGATGGTTGATGTTACAGTATCATGTAACTGAGCGCTGGGTACCTTTTACAACAGGCTTGGTGTTTGCATTACCACTGCTCCTATTTATTTATTTAATGGAAAAAATTCCTCCGCCCACTGAAGAAGATATTGAATTGAGGATGGATAGAACACCAATGAGTGCTGTACAAAGAAGTGCTTTTCTACAACAGTTTTTACCAGGCATTATTGCTGCAGTAATCATTTATTGTTTTGCAACTATATTTAGAGACATCCGCGATAATTTTAGTGCAGATATGTGGAAGGAAATGGGCTATTTAAATCAGCCTGCTATTTTTTCTAAAACAGAAACACCCATCACATTGGCGATATTGCTGTTGATCGGAAGTATGGTAATGATCAAAAATAATTTCAAAGCATTTATGCTGGCGCACTTTTTTATTGCGCTTGGTTTTTTAGTTGCTGGAATAGCTACTTATTTATTTACTAAAGAAATAGTAGCCCCTTATTGGTGGATGACTTTAGTAGGACTCGGCTTATACATGGTGTACATTCCTTTTAATTCTGTTTATTTCGAAAGAATGATTGCTACTTTTCGCTTTACTGGCAATGTTGGTTTTTTAATTTATGTGGCTGACTCTTTTGGCTATTTAGGAAGTGTAAGTGTTTTGCTAAGTAAAGAAATTTTTAAAGTACAATTAAACTGGGTGCACTTTTTTTCGAATAGTGTGATGCTGCTTTCTATTGTTGGTGTAATCATCACCATTTATTCTGCATATTATTTCTATAGAAAACACTTAAAAAATCATTAATAAACATGAAAGCTTTTATCATTTCATTTCTTGCAACATTATTCACTTTACAGGTATGCGCTCAGAATTTTTTTGATCATTATAAAGTAGAGCACTACGATTCAAAAAATGGAATGCCTACGGATTTTATTATGAATACCTATCAAACCAAAGATGGGTTTATTTGGATGAGTACTTACAATGGATATTTGCGATATGATGGCAAGGAATTCAAGAATTTTAATTCAAACAATACCCCCTTGCTTAAAACAGATAATAATTCCAGTTTGTTTACCGAAACTGCCGACAGCACACTATGGTTGCCTACAGGATCGGGATTACTCGGATACAAAAATGGAATTTTTAAAAGTTATTTATCCGATTTCCCCAATCTTTTTTTTATAGATAAAACAAAAACAGGTGATCTAATTTTTACTTCAACTCCAACTAGTAAAAATAATATGTTATTGGTATTTAATCCTCAAACACACCAATACAAAAAGACAAACATCGAGAATTTTTTAACCATCAGAGCCAGTTC
>JAYVRC010000399.1:0-4646 GCA_043776615.1 Sphingobacteriia bacterium | reverse complement strand
TTACATACGAAAGACGAGAATGCTTGGTTTTAAAGTTTTGAAAAAAGATTGGGGAAATCTGAAATAATTCCGTTCACGCCCATTTTTATTAATTTTTGCATGGTTGCAATATCATTCACCGTCCAAGGGACAATTTTTATTTGATTGATTTTACAGTCTTCTATTAAATGTGGAGTTACTAATGAATAATGCGGGCTATAAATAGATGGAGTAAATCCCAATTGAATAAGCTGTTCTTTAAATGTTTTTTTATCGAAATCCTCAATTAGCAAGGCTGTTTTGATCGAAGGATATTTCTGATGGAGGTACTTCAAAGTCCTAATATCAAAAGATTGAATAGTTGTTCTATTAACTATTTTCTTAGTTTGAATAACAGCCACCAATAATTCCACAAATTCAGCAGGGAGAGGATGATTTTGTCCATCCGTTTTAGGGTCAGACTTTGTTTCAATATTATAATGAACTGGTTTTTTATGTTTAGCCCTGCTATATTTTTCGGCCGCATCAATCATATCACTCAATAATGGCTTAGCCACAGTTAACTTAGTTTGATCAGGAAAACGTGGATGATTCTTCATACCAACATCATAGGTCTTTACCTCATCATAATTCATCTGGTAAATATTAAATAACTTTTCTTCAGCTTCCGTTATGAATGTACCATCTGGCTTAGTTGAAATTTCATGATTAAAAAAAGGTTCGTGACTTAAAATTACTTTTTTGTCTTTTGTAATGATAGCATCCGTTTCTAAAGTAGTTACTCCCAAATCAATAGCCAGCAACATAGCAGGGATAGTATTTTCAGGCATCAATCCTCTGCAACCTCTATGACCCTGATAGTCGAATTGATCAATAGGCATATTATTGATATTATTCTTTTGTGAGGATGTACAAGCAACAATTAAAATAAAAAATGAAAAAAATCGTATCAAAATTAAAATTATTTATTCTCTTTGAATTGTTGCTTCATTGATGCAGCAACAGCTTGCTCATCTTGATTGCCATTAGAAAGATGCTGCATAATAGTACCTTTTTCGTGTTCTGTTTTATTTTGACTTAGCTTAAATACATGTTGAAGATTGGTTACTTCTATTTCAAAAGCAACAACTGCTTTCATATGATTGCGAACATAATCTTCACTCAAATTTTCAAATGACGCAGATGTATGTGGACTACCTTCAAAATGGTTAGTCAATGTTTTTAAGAGATTATACAACCCATCATCATCTAGTAAACGCAATATGCCACTTGCATGAACAGCCGAATAATTCCAAGTGCTGGCAGTATTATTAGGCTCATATAAAGTTGCACTTACATAACTATGTGCTCCATGAAAAATAGCCAATACATGCCGATTGGTTTCAAAAGCTATTGTATGTTCTTGTTTGCGCATGCTATGCGCTTGTAAAAAAATACGATCATCTTTTTGGATAATTATTACAGGCAAGTGAGTAGCTATAGGTTTATTATCTAATCCAATACCACATAATACAATAAAAGGATGTGCTTTCATAAATGAAAGTACTTCTGAAAAATTGTTTGATTTAAAGTAAGGTATATTATACATTGTTATTGGTGGGCCATTTCAATGATCTGTGACTTGGGCATATGGGCATTTCTCATTGCAATATTCCTCACTGCCATTGCCGTAAAGTTTTGGAATGCTTCTTTACTAATTACATCATTACCCACCATTGCCGGAACACCTTCATCGCCACCTTCTCTAATTGTTTGTACCAAAGGAATTTGCCCCAAGAACGGTAAGTCATATTCTTCAGCTAGTTTTTTACCTCCTTCTTTTCCAAATAAATAGTATTTATTATTAGGCAATTCGGCAGGGGTGAAATAAGCCATGTTTTCTACCAATCCAATAATTGGTACATTAATTTGAGCTTGTCCAAACATAGCAATCGCTTTTTTTGCATCGGCTAAAGCTACATTTTGAGGAGTGGTAACAACGACTACACCGGTAACAGGAACCAATTGCATTAAAGTAAGGTGAATATCACCAGTTCCTGGAGGCATGTCAATGATGAGGTAATCAAGATCACCCCATTCAACATCAGTAATAAACTGTCGAATTGCACTGCTGGCCATTGGTCCGCGCCAAACAACCGCACTTTTTTCATCAACTAAAAGTCCAATACTTATTAATTTGATGCCGTATTTATTTAATGGTAGAATCATGCCCTTACCATCCACATCTTTCATCATTGGGCGTTCGCCTCTTACACCAAACATCATTGGAATACTTGGTCCGTAAATATCAGCATCCATTAGTCCAACTGAAGCACCACCTTCTGCTAAAGCCAAAGCAAGGTTTGCTGAAATAGTGCTTTTCCCTACTCCTCCTTTACCACTTACTACAGCTATGATATTTTTTACACCGCCCAGTACTTTTTGGTCGTCTTTACGTGTTGAGGAGGTATTTGCAGTGAAACTTACTTTTACTATTGCCTCCTTATTTACTAAAAGCTTAACTGCATTTTCACTAGCTCGCTGCATCATATCTTTCATAGGGCAAGCAGGAGTAGTAAGTACAATAGTAAAACTAACATTATTCCCATCGATGGCTATATCTTTCACCATATTTAAAGTCACCAAATCTTTGCCTAAATCAGGTTCTTGTACATTACTGAGGGCTTTTAAGATATCATCAATTGTCATCATGAAAGTTTATGTTAAAAAAGCAAAGAGAGTGCAAAGTTAACAACCTACTGCTTTACTTTGTTTAGATTTTGTTACTTTAACCAACAACGATGGCAAATTTGTACATTTGCCGAAGATTCAGCTGAAGCGTGTATGAGCCAAAAAATACTTATTTATTCAATTTTACTGTTTTCTTTTTTAGGCGTTGAGCAAATTAGTGCTCAGGAAACGGGTAATCCTTACAGAGATTCAATAGTACAACTATATGGAGTTGTTATGACAGCTGATAGTTTAAGAGGAGTACCATCTGCAAGTGTTATAGTTGAAGGCAAAGGAAGAGGAACCATTACTAGTTTTGATGGTGTATTTTCAATAGCTGTAATGAAAGGCGATAAAATTACTTTTTCGAGTGTTGGATTTAAAAACAATACCATTACCATTCCTATAAATTTAGCTGAAAATCAATACAGTGTTATTCAACTTTTAATTAGTGATACCGCCTATTTACCTGCTACCATATTAAAACCACGACCAACTAGGGAGCAATTTGAACGTGATTTTTTGAATAATCGCATCCCAGATGATGCTTATGAAATTGCCAGAAAAAATACGGATGAAGCAACCAGAAGGGTTTTATTAAATAGCTTACCAGCAGATGGAAGAGAAGCAGTTAACTATCAGTTGAAACAACAATCTAATAAATATTATTATGCTGGTCAATTACCACCAATGAATATTCTAAACCCAGCTGCTTGGGCCGATTTTATTAGTGCATGGAAAAGAGGAGACTTTAAGCGCAAAAAATAATTGATTGGTCAATTAAAACTTCAACTATGTTATTACAAAACGTTACTGTAATAGGTGCTGGAACCATGGGAAATGGCATTGCACATGTATTTGCACAAAATGGCTTTAAGGTTACTATTGTTGATTTGCAAAAAACTCAACTAGAAAGAGCGTTGGATACCATTAGTAAAAACTTAGATCGACAAATTAGTAAAAGCATTATTACAGAGATTGACAAGAGCAAAACAATGGGTAATATTTGTACAGAAACCAATTTATCATTAGGCGTTTCAATTGCGGATATTGTTATAGAAGCTGCTACTGAAAACATAGAGCTTAAACTAAAAATATTTAGTGAAATAGATTCGGCAGCACCAGCAAATGCAATTTTAGCATCGAATACTTCTTCTATATCAATTACCAAATTAGCAGCAGTTACAAAGCGTCCGGAAAAAGTAATTGGCATGCATTTTATGAACCCTGTTCCAGTAATGAAATTGGTTGAAATTATTAATGGATATGCTACAGATAAATCAGTAACCGAATCAATTATAGCGCTCACAAATCAGTTGGGTAAAATACCTTGTGTAGTTAATGATTATCCAGGATTCATTGCTAATAAAATATTGATGCCAATGATTAATGAAGCTATCTATAGTTTATATGAGGGTATCGCTGGCGTTGAGGCAATTGATACCATTATGAAATTAGGTATGGCTCATCCAATGGGACCTTTACAACTGGCCGATTTTATTGGTTTAGATACTTGCTTGAGTATTATGAATGTGCTTTACAATGGTTTCGGTAATACCAAATATGCACCCTGCCCCTTATTGGTAAATATGGTTACTGCTGGAAGACTAGGCGTAAAGTCTGGTGAAGGATTTTATATATATACCAAAGGAAGTAAAGAGCTAACTGTAAGCAATTCATTTAAATAAAAACAAATTCATGTTTTTTATTCTTTCCAAAGTTTTACATTTTTTAATAACTCCATTTTATTGGATATTAATATTATCGATTTTCTATTTTTTTAATAAATCAGCAATAGCTAAAAAGAAAATAAAAATAGCGATTTTATTCATTGCGATTATTTTTTCAAATCCATTCATCTATGTTTCATTGGTAAAAAAATACCAGCCACTTCCAACAAAATTAGATTCCACAAAACATTACTCAGTAGGAATTTTATTAGGTGGTTTCTCCATGTT
>JAYVRC010000398.1:0-4649 GCA_043776615.1 Sphingobacteriia bacterium | reverse complement strand
GTTCTTTTATCATAAAATAAGGTATATAATGGTACCATTTAACTCCAGCTTGGATATAGTAGAATTTTATTTCCTGATCAATCCCTAATTCTTCTGCTGCTACTTCAGCGGCCATTCTTTGGCATTTAGATCCAATATAGGTATTGGCGATTCTTTTATTAAATCCATGTACAAAAAATTGGTCTTTAGCTCTTTTATAATTTTGGAATCTCGACCATCCATCAGCCAACACTAAAAAAATATGTATAAAAGAGAATAGGAAGCTCCAAATCCAAAAAAGCACCCAAGGAGTAGAAAATTCGTAATAAGCATTCACTAGTTTACCCCAATAGAACCATGCTTCTATAATAAATAGAATAAGCGAATAATAAAGTAGGCGCCCTACTCTTATATACGATGTAAACTGGCTGGGTTGTTTAATGTACACTGTCCTCAAAATCTGCTCTAAAATAAGAAAATTAGCCTTTGTATGCAAAAAATATATGCATAGATGTGGTGGTATTTAAAAAATAAAGTCCACTTAATTTAATAAGCGGACTTTATTGGTTATATAAATGATCATAGTATTATTATGGTATATATACTTTTACTTGTAATACTTTTTGAAGTTCAGTTGATAGTTTAGAAAGAATATCATACTTAGTTGATTTTTCAATTGCATCTATGGTGGTGATGTACTTTGTCCAATCTGTAAGTATAGTATTTTCGTTTGGTGTATCTACCGCTAATATTCTAGTATCTGCATTAACTCTATTTAAATCACTATTGCCATTTGGTATGATTACAGCCACTTTCCAAACTCTACTAGGTACAACTACTTTTCCGCCATTGATGGTTTCGGCTGCTCCATTGGTACCAATTCCTCCTTTTCCATAGCTTCCCATAATAATGTATACTTCATTTCCTTTTTGAACTTCTGCTCTCAAATAACCTTCCAAGGTAGCCCAAGCTTTTTGGTTATTATTTGGAGCTTGTGGAATCATATTGGTCATTAAAAAAGTTGCTGAATTAGCATCTGCACTACTAGTTCTATCTCCAGAAGGGCAGTTATGTCCACGATCGAAACCTGATCCACTATAGCTATTACTTTGTACCTTATAAAAACTAAATGGTGTCATAATAAATGCAGCAAAATCATCTTGTCTGGGAGTTGTTCCTAAGTTGGTCGCATCTAAGTGCCAACTTACCCAATTGGGAGTTCCTCTAGAACTGCTGTAAGATTCAGCATAATATTTCACATCAATCAAATAGTTCTCACTAACGGTTGAATCAGTAACAGCATTGGAAGGATTACCAAAAAGAAGATTGCTATTGTCGCCTGATGCAGGTGGCACATCTATACCACTCGCTAAAGGAAAGCCTCTACCAGGTGCTGCAACAGTTACAAATTGGTTGTCAACAACATTATCTGGTATTTCATTAAAAACAATTCCAGGATTTCCAACACCCATTAAGGTTACGTCATCTATATTAACCCTTGTTGTAGCAGGTTTTCTAATTTGGAATCTGATTCTTTTGATTCCCCCTAATTTAATAGTATCGGTTTTAAAAGTTGTAGGCGATGTAGTTATCGTTGGCCCAACTTGGTCGTAGGTAAAGCCGCTATTTTCAGAAACCCATACACTTATTTGAGAATTTGCATCAGTTCCATAGGAAGCATGTTTTATAACAATCATTGTAACACTATCTATATCGAAGTTTGTACTTATTTTACCAGCACGTATTCTTACGCCTTGCTTATCATTAAATACATCAGTGGTTAAATTGCCTAATAATGCGTCTTCAAAGGACCATGATCCGGTTTTTAATGTAACATCTGCTATGGCATAAGCAGCTTTTTTATTCAATTCAAAATCTTCCTTAATTACATATGGTGCTGGTTCATATTTGGGCAATCTGTCACTTGGTTGATCGGTATTTTTTTTACAAGAAACCAAAGTAAGTACTACTAAAGTGCTTAAGAGAATTTTATACATTAGATGGGGGTTTATGCTCAAAGAGCGAATATATACCCCTTAAGTAGAAATACTAAGTATTTCTACTTGTCAAACCATTTTTTAAAGTAAAATGAGTATAATTTGTGTATAAGGATGAGTTTTTTTATTCTTTTCTACTTTCATCATCCTTCAATAAATCTTCTATAATCGGATTTACTGCATTCATGAAAGTAATTTTTTTATTGCTGTCTATCCTATCATCAGAAAAGAGATTTCCAATTAGGCGCAACAATTCTGTACTAGGTTTACCTTCTTCTCTTTCTATGTATGTAGTAGTACTCATAGTGTTAAATTCCCTTATTGTAGCAATAATGAAAACGATAAAAAGCACTACAATTATACTAGTTAAAACAATGATATCTGTATTGTTCTCCATTATAATATTTTTATTTTTTTTTCATGTTAAAAAATATGAGGAAGCCTAATATAGTTGGAGGCCACAGTCCAATAAAGATTGCTCTATTAGCGTCTTTTAATATCACATAATAATATTCTGATACAAAAATCAGAATAATAACCATTGCAACTATTAACAATTCTGAGGCTTTAAAATTTTTGAACATTGAATAAAAATTTATTGTTATGAGTTATTCTTTTTTGTAATATAATTTAGTCTTCCTATCGAAAATATATTGTGAGCGTGAGTTACAGCTATTGCAAATATAACAGAAAAAATGGCTAAAAGGGTATTATAGTAAACAGGTGATAGTAAAGATAATCTTATAAATACAGTAACCAAAACAAAAGCTGCATATCTAAAAACATCAGGATAATGTAATGTATATTTAAATGCTACAAGCATAAAAAGTAAATCAGCAAAAATCAATATCATATAAAATAAATCTATTGAGTGTAGAAACACGCCTGTTTTGATAAAATTAAGCACATCATTCAATGCAAGAAATAAAAGTGAAATTAGAACAAGAAGAGCAATACATTCCTTTAAGTTGGTAAACTGTAATTTATCTTTAGAGGCAGTTACTGGTCTATGTTGTTGTAAATGATAATAAGCTGAAAGTAAAATAAAAACCACAGAAGAACCAAGTCCATCCGAAATCATTTTATAAATTGGCTGAAGCTGATTTTGAATAGGGAGATCAAAATTAAAATGTGAAAATTCTTTAAAAGCAGAACGTAATAATACCAAGCTCAAAATCTCTATTTGCTTTCCTATAGAATTAGCAATTGATTGAGGGATTACAAAAACCAAACTGATCATTTCAAAAAAAAGTAGGAGTGTAAAAGAAATTTCTATTGACTGCAGAAAGTGCAACTTTGTAAATATCCCTGGTAAATTAAATAAACTAAAATGATTTATAAATGCTAGCCCCATACTTATAATGAAGCTGGTAATTAATATTACGCTTTGGAGTTTTGCAATTTTTTTTCCTTTAAAAAAACGCTCTATTGGACGATAAGTAAAGTTTAATATTGTATCTAATGAGATCATATTACAGGGAATAACACAAGAGGTATTCTTTATATAAAATATTATGCAACTTATTTATGATTAATTATCTAAAGCCTTTATTTGCCTTAAGCTATTATACATGTCGTGCATTATTTGCATATGCGGGGCTGTTAATACAGCAAGACCAAGGAACAAATATCCTACAATTGCATTATTACTTATGAACATAAAGCCAGTTAACCCAAATAATCCTATGCCGCTAATTGCTAATAAACTGTACTGCACAATTTGGCGAGTAATATTTTTTTTGGAGTAAGCATTTTCTTTTTGTAAATAATTAATGATATTATTAAGCGATAAAACTGAATGCCATACAACAAAGTAAAAAGTAAAACCTAACAGCATTGGCAAATTAAATAGTATGAATAAGATAATAGCCAATCTAATTAAAAATTGCCCTTTATCTCTGTTATCGTTACTAAAATTTAGGAGAAAATAAATAAATGTTGTTGTAAAAAATAATATTCCGGTGATAGAAATGATGTTGTATCGGTGAATATCAATCCAATTAATAAATTCGATATTTTCTTTGCCTGCTTGAAACATTTGATAAAGAGGTTTTACTTCTTCAAAATGATGGAGTAAGATTACAGTAAGTATCAGAAGCCCATAAAAAATCACAAATGCTTTCCCTAAAAATGTATTTGTTTTAAACTGATGTAAATCGGTTTCACCGAAATGGTAAGCTGCAAAAAAGATAAATAATAGATTGCCTGTAACTGGGAAATACCACAAAGTTGCGGCAAATGCAAATAGTCGTGAGAGATAAACAACTAAGAACTTGACTTTTGAAAATGAGTGTTTAATTGTTTCAGCATTTTGAGATGCTACAAGCAAATCAGCTGCGCCATGGGGAACTCCTAACAGGATTATACCAACTATAAAAATAATGAATTGCGTTCTTGTATCAACAGGTAAAATGTATTGCTGAAAGAAGAGCAATAAACAGCCCGAAATAAGCAATGCAATTCTAAGCATACAAAATTTTTGAGATGTTCAAAAGAGTAAGAAGTGCAATACGTTTATTATTGCACTTCATTACTTTATGATAAAACTTAAGCTGCAGAGGCTGTTTTGTCGGATTGTGCCAGCGCATAGATTACTAAGCCGAATCCAATTTTATTGATGGCATCACCAATATTATATACTATGTCCATTGAAAGTCCTTCAAAAACTCTTAC
>JAYVRC010000397.1:0-4652 GCA_043776615.1 Sphingobacteriia bacterium | reverse complement strand
CAGGCTAAAACAAAAGCGGTTTTAAAATTGCCCAAAGGAGAATTTTATACAAGAGTTGAAACTGCTAGAGGCGAATTGGGAGTTTATATTGTGAGTGAGGGAGGCACTACCCCTTATAGAATTAAATTTAGATCACCAGGGTTTTCAAATCTTTCTGTTTTAAATCATATTGCTTGCGGAAGTAAGCTGGGCGATTTGATAGCAATAATGGGAACACTTGATTTAGTAATACCTGATATAGATAGATAATATGTGGAGCCTAAGCAAAATAGCGAATACGATTCATGATTGGTTGAACTCAATCTTCAATTCAACCATTGCTACAGCAATCGAAATGCTCATTGCGGGTATTGCAGTTATTAGCTTATTTGCAGTTTTAGGATTGGTGCTTGTATTAATGGAAAGAAGGGTTGCTGCTTGGATGCAAATTCGTTTGGGGCCCAATAGGGTTGGTCCCTTTGGATTAATGCAGTCTATGGCGGATACTATTAAATTATTGGTAAAAGAAGGACTAACTCCAGATGGCGCTGATAAATTTTTATTTAATCTTGCCCCTTTCGTTGCAATAATTGTAGCCATGCTCTTAATGGCACCCATTGCTTTTGCGAAAGACTTTCAATTATGGGATTTAAATATTGGTGTACTCTATATTTCTTCTGTGTCCTCCATTATGGTGATTAGTATATTAATGGCAGGGTGGTCGAGCAACAATAAATATTCATTAATTGGTGCAATGAGAAGTGGTGCACAAATTGTTAGCTATGAATTGTCAGCTGGTTTTGCAATTTTAACGATCATAGTTTTAACTGGTAGTTTACAAATTTCTGAAATTGTTCAATCTCAATCCAATGGTTGGTGGATTTTTAAAGGTCACATTCCGGCATTTATTGCATTTGTAATTTTTATGATTGCTGTAACCGCTGAAACCAATAGAGCCCCATTTGATTTAGCTGAGGCTGAATCTGAATTAACTGCCGGGTTCCATACTGAATATTCTGGAATGAAATTCGCCTTATTCTTTTTATCGGAATATGTAAATGTTTTTATTGTATGCGCTATTGGCGCAACACTTTTCTTGGGGGGATGGATGCCCTTTCATATTGGCAATTGGCAAGGGTTTAATCATATAATGGATTTTATTCCTTCGAGTGTTTGGTTTTTTGGAAAAACTTTTTTCTTAATTTTTTTAATTATGTGGTTTAGATGGACGTTCCCACGTTTAAGGATTGATCAATTATTAAATTTAGAATGGAAATATTTATTGCCAATAAGTATGTTTAATTTGTTGTTAATGACAGCTATTGCAATATTGGGTTGGCACTTTTAAAAAATGTATATGTTTATAAGGGATTATATTAAAGATGTGTATGGTGCGATCAAATCGCTGTTGGTTGGAATGCGAAGAACAGGATATTATTTTACACACCACAAAGAAATAATTACTCAAGAATATCCCGATAACAGAGCTACACTTCAATTGCCCGAGAGGTTTAAGGGTGAAGTTGTTATGCCGCACGATTTGAGTAATGAACATAGATGCACTGGTTGTACTGCTTGTGAAATTGCATGTCCGAATGGAACCATAAAAGTAATAACAAAGTTTGAAGTGAATGCTGAGGGAAAAAAGAAGAAAGCTATTGATAAACTGGTTTATCATTTAGAGCTTTGTACAATGTGTAATTTATGCATAGTTGCTTGCCCCTCTGATGCAATAAAAATGGCACAAACATTTGAGCACAGTGTTTACAATAGAAGCGAGTTAACCAAAGTATTAAATAACCCCGGATCTAAAATTATGGACGGAGTAGAATGATGAACGGATCAACTATATTGTTTTATTTATTAGCTGCTTTTACTTTAGTGTTTGGCATACTCGCTGTAACAACGCGACAAATTTTTAGAGCAGCTATATTTTTGTTATTTTCACTAATTGGTATTGCTGGGTTTTATTTTTGGCTCTCTTATGATTTTATTGCTGCTGTTCAAATTGTAGTTTATGTTGGTGGTATTATTGTATTAATTATTTTTTCTATTTTCTTAACCCAACAAACAGGAGAACAATTGCCAAAGCAAAAGTTCAATCGAACTCTATTTTCTGCATTAGCGGTTTTTTGTGGTTTTGCTTTAACCATGCTACAAGTGTATCAACATCATTTTGTACTTTCTACTGCTTCACCAGTTTCTCCAACTGTTTTTAATATTGGTACTCAAATGATGGATGTTGATAAGAGTGGATATGCATTGCCATTTGAAGTCATATCCATTTTATTATTGGCGGCATTAGTGGGATGTATAGTTATTGCTATAAAAAATAAACCTGAATTAAAATGATGGAAGTAGGTCTATATCATATTTTGTTTGTGAGCATTGCTTTATTCTTTATTGGTGTATTTGGATTTTTTACACGCAGAAACTTAATTACGATGCTCATGAGTATCGAATTAATCTTAAACAGTGTTAATTTAAATTTCATTGCATTTAATAAATATGTATGGCCTGAAAAAATGGAAGGAATGTTTTTTACGATTTTTATAATCGCAATAGCCGCCGCTGAAGCTGCAGTTGCTATGGCAATTATCATTAATTTATACCGTAGTCACCTATCAATTAATGTAGAAACAGCTGAAGATTTAAAGTATTAATAATTATGCCAAATGCACTCAATATTGCGCTGATTCCATTATTACCCTTTATTGGGTTTTTGATACTTGGAATGTTTGGGAAAAAATATTTTCAAACATTGGGTGGGCTTATTGGCACTACTTTATTATTGGCTTCAACTATATTGGCATTTCATTCAGCTTACGATTATTTTTTTGTGTATGGTAAGGTGGATGGTGTATATCAACAATTTATAGCATTTCGGTATGTTTGGTTGGAATTTTCTTCCGGAATGCAAATAGATATGGGCATATTAGTTGACCCAGTTTCTGTAATGATGTTGGTAGTAGTTACATTTATTTCATTGATGGTTCATTTGTATAGTTTGGGTTACATGAAAGGCGATGATCGGTTTCCGATTTATTATTCTTTTCTTGGATTATTTACTTTTTCAATGTTAGGACTGGTACTTGCTTCTAATATTTTTCAGATTTATATTTTCTGGGAATTGGTAGGAGCTTCTTCTTTTTTATTAATTGGATATTATTATGAAAAACCATCAGCAGTTGCGGCAGCTAAAAAAGCGTTTATTGTTACCCGCTTTGCAGATCTTGGGTTTTTAATTGGCATTTTAATTTTATCATATTGCGCAGGAACATTCGATTTTGCAACATTAATAGAGCGGTTAACTTCAACAACATCTAATGAATTTAAAACTGCTATAACTTTTTCTTTTCTTGGGGTGTCTGCTTTAACATGGGGAGCAATGCTGGTATTCATTGGTGGTGCAGGTAAAAGTGCTATGTTCCCGCTGCACATTTGGTTGCCCGATGCAATGGAAGGTCCAACTCCGGTTTCTGCTTTAATACATGCAGCTACAATGGTTGTTGCTGGTGTTTATTTAGTTGCCAGATTGTTTCCAGTATTTGCTATAACAACTCCAGGCGTTTTAGAAATAATTGGTTGGGTTGGAATTGTATCTGCAGTTATTGCAGCCGTAATTGCGTGTACACAAACTGATATAAAAAGGGTTTTAGCATATTCTACAATGTCGCAAATTGGTTTTATGATGTTTGCTCTGGGTGTTTCATCATATGGAGGGGAAAATGGTTTAGGGTATACAGCTTCTCTGTTTCATCTTTTTACACATGCTATTTTTAAAGCCTTATTATTTTTAGGAGCTGGTGCTGTTATTCATTATGTGCATAGCAATGAAATGAATGATATGGGAGGCTTGAGAAAATATTTGCCAATTACACATTTTACTTTTTTAATTGCATGCTTAGCAATTGCAGGGGTGCCGCCATTTGCAGGTTTTTTTAGTAAAGAAGAAATACTGTTAGCTGCTTTTGAGCACAATAAAGCTATTTATTATGCAGCATTGTTTACATCTGGACTAACAGCTTTTTATATGTTTCGTTTGTATTTCAATATTTTTTGGAATAAACCGTATAATGATAGTACACAACACCATCATGGAGAAGGAGAATGGGTAATGAAGTTGCCCCTAGTATTGCTTGCTATAGGTGCTGCTACTGCAGGCTTCATTCCTTTTGGCAAATTTGTAAGTTCAGATGGCAAACTATTGGAACTTCCTTTTCATTTAACCTTCTCTATTGCTCCAGTCGCTGTAGGATTGATTGGAATTGGAGTTGCTTTGTTGTTGTATAAAACCAATAATAGTAAAGCTGAAAAATTGAGCCATGCTTTTGAAGGTATTTATAAAGTAGCATTTAATAAGTTATACATAGATGAATTGTATTTCTTTATTACTAAGAAGATTTTATTTAATCTTATAGGGAGGCCAGCTGCATGGGCTGATAAAACCTTGGTAGATGGTATGATTAATCAAATTGGCTTGATCACACAAAATGTTTCAGAAGGGATTAAAAAAATTCAATCAGGTAAAGTTCAGCTATATGCAATTTACTTTTTAACGAGTATATTTTTGATGGCTTTGTATTTTATATATCTATGGAAATAATTTTTGATAAATAAGTATTAATGAATCTATTATTTTTATTAGGAGTCCCAATGTTAACTGCAATAGC
>JAYVRC010000396.1:0-4679 GCA_043776615.1 Sphingobacteriia bacterium | reverse complement strand
CAGCACTACTTGTGTTATTTAAATTATATCCAGCTGATGCTCTTAATGTTGGAGCTCTTAGTGCTGCCACTTCTCGCTCTAGTAACTGATTAATTTTAATTTGCTGTTCGGCTACTATTAATTGTGGGTTTTTAAGTGACCGATTTTTTATTTCATTGATATTAATGGTACGATCGATAATAATAGTATCATTAATGGTAATACTTGAATCTGGATTTACAACAATTAAATTAAGTAAATCAGTTTTACTTTGACTGATAACTAATTTTTGCGATTCTGCCGATTGAATCAAAGTATTCAAATCTAATTGTGCTTGAAAAATATCGGCGTTATTTGCTAAACCAACTTCTTTTCTGCTATTCAGAATATCCAATCTTTGCTTAGAAACATCTATCGACTGATAGATACTCTTTAAAAAATATTGATGCCGAACAACATTATAATAACCTGTGTTAACCGCTGCTATTGTGTTCTGAATTTGTGCATTTAAGAAGCCTTGATTTTGAATTTCTAATTCTTCTAATCGGTTTTTGGTTGCCTTAACTCTGTAGCCGTTGTACAATAATATATTTCCAGTTATTGAGCCAGTTAATATATTTGAACTCACTCCATTTCGCTTTACATCTCTAGTTGGATCGGGAAATTTTTGATTAATACTGGTAACTTGTTCGTTATCGGTTATTTGGGCATTAACAACTGGCAGGCCTCCAGCTACGCCTATATAATTATTAATATTTGCAATTTCGAGGTTGTCTTTAGCTAATTGAATATTGTAACTATTCTTTAGCGCAATTGATACAGCTTCAGGTAATGTTAAGGTACCTTGGGTTTTACCTGATTTAACAATTAGTAGCGCAAATAATAAAACGACAAAAAACTTTTTCATGCTGTTTAAAATTACATAAGAATTAATAATCAGCTAAACTAATTACATGAATGGGTCACTAACTTACTAGTGTTCCTACATTAGCTCCCTGAACTACTTGCAATAAATTACCAGGCAAATTCATATCAAAAACAATAATTGGGAGCTTGTTTTCCATGCAAAGTGTAAAAGCAGTCATATCCATTACTTTCAGGTTTTTGCTGATGCAATCCTGAAACGATATCTTATCGAATTTAGTAGCAGCAGGATCTTTTTCAGGATCTGCACTATATACTCCATCAACTCTTGTTCCTTTTAATATTACATCCGCCTTCATTTCAATAGCTCTTAAAGAACCGGCAGTATCCGTAGTAAAATAAGGGTTGCCAGTACCAGCTCCAAATATAACCACTCGCCCTTTTTCGAGGTGACGGAGGGCTTTTCTTCTGATATATGGTTCTGCTACTTGCTCCATATTAATGGCACTCTGTAAACGAGTATAAACGCCTATTTTTTCTAACATAGCCTGCATAGCCATTGCATTAATTACAGTTGCTAGCATTCCCATATAATCTCCATGGGCTCTTTCAATACCACTATCTGCCTCATTCATGCCTCTGTATATATTGCCCCCACCTATTACAATAGCTACTTGAACACCTAAATCTGTTACCAGCTTAATATCCTGAGCATATTGCTCAATAATTTTGGGATTAAATGGATCTCCGTTGCGTTGATCGCCTAATAAGGCTTCACCAGATAACTTGAGGAGAATTCGTTTGAATTTAGGGAGCATATTATTAATTTATAGTAATAAGTTCCGCAAATATATTGATTCAACAAAATCAATCCGAAGTATTATTTGAAAGAGTTGAGCTATTTGATTATAAATACAATAGTTCAACAATATTATCCTGATGAATGTCGGCTTATCAAAGGCCTATTTTAAATAGCTTATAATATATAGTTTTCTACCAATAACCATTTATCAAAACCAATCAGAAATAGTTAGTAAAAAATCTTTTAATAACTTGAACTTTATTTTTGAATTAAATGAAAAGAAGTTAGGGTTGTATCAGTATAATTTAAAGAAAATTTTATCCTAGTGCAACTCTTTTAAACTCAGTAACAGTTACATTGCCAGCAGCTTTTAAATAAGCTTCAACGGTAATAGCGCCATCTTTTACAAAAGCTTGGGCCAACAAAGTATTCTCTTTAAAGAATGCATTTAATTTACCTTCAGCAATTTTACCAATCATCTCATCTGGCTTACCTGCCATTTTCGGATCTTCCTTCATTGTATCGATAATGATCGCTCTTTCTCTTTCAATTGTTGCAGCTGGAATGCTATTAGCGTCTACAGCTAGCGGATTCATTGCAGCAATTTGCATTGCTACATCTTTACCTGCTTCTGCAGCATCAGTAGTTAATCCTACTAACACACCCATACGGTTTGCACCATGAATATAAGATGCTACATAAGGTGCTTCAACTCTTTCGAATTTAGCAACACCAATTTTTTCTCCAATTGATGATAATTTATCGTTGATTAAATCAGCCACTTTTGCACCGCCGATTACAACTTCACTTAGTTCTTCTGCGCTTTTTACATTGTTAGCTACTGCTGCATCTGCAATTGAGGTTGCGAAAGCAACAAAATCTGCATTTTTAGAAACGAAATCAGTTTCACAGCTAATACAAACAATGAATCCTACTTTATTATCTGCAGAAGTTTTTGCAAGAATTACTCCTTCTTTTGCTTCTCTATCGCTGCGCTTTGCGGCAACTTTCTGACCTTGCTTACGTAACCAATCGATTGCCGCTTCAAAATCGCCATTGGCTTCAGTTAAAGCTTTTCTGCAATCCATCATTCCTGCCCCAGTTGCTTGGCGCAATTTATTTATATCTGCCGCTGTTATAGTTGCTGTAGTTGACATACTAAAAGAATTATGAATTATGAATTATCTACTTCCGCCACCACCACCCGCTGGGCGACGATTTCCTGGAACTCTGCGTTTTGGAGGTCCGCCTGCTGGAGCACCTGTTGGAGCACCTGCACCCCTACCTCTTCCACCTCTACCAGCTTCAGACTGAGCTTCAGCTTCGAGACGTTTAGCTTTTGCTTCATTCTCATTACCACTTTCATCAGATTCTTCTTCATCTTTAGATGCCTGGCGTTCGGTTAACCCCTCAGCTATAGCAGCTATGATGTAGTTAGTGATGATGGCAATTGATTTTGTTGCATCGTCATTTGCAGGAATAGCAAAATCTACTTTATTAGGATCACAATTGGTATCTACCATTCCGAAAGTAGTGATGCCTAAACGTTTAGCTTCTGCTAAAGCAATATGTTCGTGACCAATATCAACCAAGAATAAAGCAGCCGGTAAACGACCTAGTTGAGCAATACCGCCCAATACTTTTTCCATTTTATCTTTATCGCGAGTTAATGTTAAACGCTCTTTTTTAGTAAGGCTTTCGGCACTACCGTCGTTCAACATTTTCTCAATGCTTTGCATTTTCTTTACACTCTTACGAACTGTGTTGAAGTTAGTTAACATACCACCTAACCAACGCTCAGTTGCATAAGGCATATTTACGCGCTTAGCACATTCTGTAACTATTTCTTTTGCTTGTTTTTTGGTAGCAACAAACATTATTTTTTTACCGCTTTTAGCAATTTGTTTAATTGCGGCAGCAGACTCTTGTAAGTAATCTACTGTTTTATTTAAGTCGATAATATGAATACCTTTTTTCTCAGCAAAGATGTAAGGCAACATCTTAGGATTCCACTTCTTTTTAAGGTGACCAAAGTGAACGCCGGCCTCCAGTAATTGCTGTTGTAGTGAAGTGTTGTTTTCCATTTTTTGTATTTGTATAAAGTTTTAAATATTGTTCGTAATTCTTTGCAAAGAACTATTATCCATGAATAATAAGTGGTATTAACGCTTACTGAACTGGAAGCTCTTACGTGCTTTTTTATGACCGAATTTCTTACGCTCAACACTACGTGGATCACGTTTAAGTTGACCAGCAACTTTAAGTGCAGGACGGAATTCAGGATTTACTTCTAACAAAGCGCGGGCAATACCCAGCTTTGCTGCTTCAGCTTGTCCTTTTAAACCTCCACCTTGTGCATTGATAACGATATCAAATTTACCAATTACATCGGCAGTTTTTAAAGGAGCTTCTACTTGGTTTTGTAAATAAACCAATGGGAAGTATGCTTTATAATCTTTGTCGTTTACAGTGATCTTACCTTCTCCCTTGCTGATGAAAACACGGGTAACGGCTTCTTTACGGCGACCAACTGCATTTTTTTGTTTTTCCATTTGTATGTATGCTTAATGCTTAAAGCTTAATGCTTATAGCAATGGTTTAGAATTTAAGTTCTTTTGGTTGTTGAGCAGTATGTGTGTGATTTGAACCAACATACACAAATAATTTTTTAATCATTTTACGTCCCAAACGATTTTTAGGCAACATACCTTTTATCGCTCTTTCCATAATTACTTCTGGGCGACGTTTGATTAAATCAACTGCGGCTTCTTCTTTTTTACCACCTGGGTAACCAGAGTAGTTCAAGTAGATTTTGTCTTCTAGCTTATTTCCAGTAAAAACTACTTTCTCTGCATTGATTAGAATTATGTAATCTCCACAATCAACGTGAGGTGTATAATAAGCTTTGTTTTTTCCGCGAAGTACGGCGGCAATTTTAGATGCAATACGTCCGACGGTTTGATTAGCACCATCAACAACATACCAGTTGTGTTGAACGGTAGCCTCGTTAGCATGCTTGGTGGTGAAATGAAGT
>JAYVRC010000395.1:0-4686 GCA_043776615.1 Sphingobacteriia bacterium | reverse complement strand
TTAAAGTTACCGAACATTTATAACAAAAAGCGGGCCCCAAAAGGGGCCCGCGAACTTAAAATTAAACAAGAGAAACTAGAGACTCTTTATTATTTAGGGTTTTTAGTTGGAGCACTTCCTGCAAGAGCTAGGTTATAAACCAACTCATTGTCTGGAACATCCCAATAATCTAAAAATCCATAATTGATGGTGGCATTTGTGCTTACAACACCAGCAGCATTAATCACAACACAACCAGTACGAGACTTTGATGGAGCAATTATGTCATATCTACGAGCATCGTAGAAAGACAAGCCTTTGAAAGCTAAAGCAACTCTTCTTTCTCTTCTCAAGATCTCAAGAGCATCTGCTTGTGTTTGTATAGGATTAATAGAAGCTAAGCCAGCTCCTTGGTATGTTCTTACTGCATCAATTAAAGATAAACCAGAAGCAATATTTACAGGTCCGCCTTGACGTATCAAAGCTTCTGCTTGCATTAATGTATTTTCTTCATAACTACCACAAAGTGTAATTTCATTAGCACCTGCAGCAATGTTGGCATATACAATAGTACCAGCAACACCAGTACCACCATCAGATAAAGTATACCGTGTGTTGAAACTATTACCACGATCTGTATTAAACTGACCAATACCAGGATTTAAAGTAAGTATGTTTTGAGTAAATCTTTTATCTCCAGGATAAAATTCTTGTACAAAACGCTCACTTAATTTGTAGGTATTAGAAGAATTAACTCTCGATTGAACTTTATCTGCAATTGTAGTTCCTAGGAAGTCTCCATTAGCATTGGTTCTTCCAGTAAATACAGGATCAGTTGCAGTGATACCATTTGTAGTTAAGGTTTGAATAGTAGTTAATTGTGCAGGAGTCAATGCTGAAGCCAATGTATTAACCAAAATGTTTCTTGCACGCATGGTATTTATGTTACGAATCCAAGCTGCTGCTGAAGGAACAACCCCTTTTCCAATTTGTAGATAAGAAGGTATAAGCGCATTCAATGAACTTGTATAATCTGGTAAAGATGTTGCAGCGTTAATATTGGTTACTGCTCTAGCAAAGTTGGCTTCGGCTTCTGCAATTAATGCTTCCTTAGTTACATAGTTGCCATTTGTTGTACCATTAATACCATTATTAATTAATCCTGCATAATAGATAGATCCAATTCTAGAGTAAGCATAGCCTCTCCAAAAATTACACCAGGCTTTAATTGTAGCTAATTTGGTTGCTGCTGCGGTTGTTGTACCTGAAAAAGCTGTTTTACCAGCAATATCTTCTACTGTATTAGCAGATGTTATCAAATTGTACATGTAGGCCCACTCATAATATGTAGTATTACCTCCTTGTTGAGCATTTTTGTTGATTGCCCTCAGTAAAGCATACTGTGTATTCGGGGTACCTGGGTTTAATACAACAGACCCGTTATCATGGGTAACTTTGTCAGGACATGCAAACTGATTAATAAATGCATTGGCAGCTTCAACACCAATAATATCTCCCGCCATTTCATGGAAACCTGTTGCACCAGCCCAAAATCTTCCGTAAACACCATCTGAATACTTTAGATCAAAAAAACCATTTCTATAAATTCCTCCTTGTCCTAATGATAGAACTCCAATTTCACTAGCTGAACTTTGCGGAGTTGGTTGATTGGGGTTGGAAATATCCAAGTCTTTTTTGCAAGAGCTTATCCCCAGTGTTAGACTTAAAAGTCCAATTAATATTTTATTCTTATTCATTCTATTTATTTTTAGCGTTAACAATTAGAATCCAAAATTTAAGCCAACAGTATATGCTTTTGTATTAGGTATAGTGTTGTGATCAACACCACGATCAAAAGCAGAGTTGCTTGAACCAGAACTAATTTCAGGATCCATACCAGAGTATTTAGTAAATGTTACTAGGTTACGCCCAGATACTACCAATTGTAATCTTGTAAAGTATTTCATCTTGAATGCTTTTGCAAAATCAAAAGCTAAAGAGATATTTCTTAGTCTCCAAAATGAAGCATCTTCAAAGAAATAATTTTTTGTGCCATTAAATGCACCTCCTGTATAAATTCCACGATAAAATGCTGTATAAGCTTGAGTAGCACCGTCAATAGTAACAGGTATTGCATAATCGCTGTGAATACCATCACGATACATCCATGACTTGGTTTGATTGTACACATTATTGCCATTAACCCAATCCCATTGCATACTAAACTGTAAATATCCTTTATAAGATAAATTATTAATAAAGCTCATGTTGAATTTTGGATTTGGATCTCCTAAAGCATATTGTGTTGGAGTAACAAAAGGTTGTTTAGTAGCTTTGTTTACTACCCAGCCATTACTTGCAACTGTAAAGTTACCTTTATTAGCAGCACTAATAAAATCAGTGCCAGTTTTTGGATCGATAGCATTCAAATCTTTAATCATTAAAAACCCGAATAACTGACCAATTTTATCACCAGCTTTGAGTACAATATTTGTACTTCCTGCTGCACTAGTAACAACTACTTCCTGTCCGCTAGTACTGGTAATTACAGAGTTTTGTTTACTGAAATTCGTTGTTAAATCCCAAGTAAAGTCTTTTTTAGACAGTATGCCTAAATTTAAACTTGCTTGAAAACCGTCTGATGCTAAACCAAAAGCATTATTTTTTACTGTTCCTAATCCACTAGAAGGAGCAGCATCTACATCATAGATAGCATTATCGGTTGATCTTTTCCAATAAGTTGCAGATAAGCTAGCATTTCTTAACCAAGCACCTTTTAAGATGTTGAATCCCAAATCAACACCATATTCTTGCTCTTTAGAAATTTCTACTTGTAGTTCAGGGTTTGGACTCAGAGTTGGAAATCTGAATACGCTATTTGTTCCAAGATTAGCAGCTGCTAAAATAGGGAATCTATCAAAAGCACCCGGTTGAATACCAGCTTCGCCGTATGCAGCTCTTAGTTTAAACGAATTAATTACTTTAGAAACAGAAGAATTCTGCCAGAAATTAAAACGATCCACATTCAAATAGCCATCAGCACGAGGGAAAGTTTGTGAAGTTTGTCCAGATCCGAAAGCAGAAGAAAAATCACTTCTAACACCTACTGAAATACCTGCTAAATCGCTGTATTCAAAACGTTGATTAACCAAAAATCCATAAGTGATAAATGGTCGAACAAAATCATTGAGAACATTGTATACACCTGCTTGAGAAGCATTCCATGGTGTATAAGTAGGTGCATCAAATGCAGTAGTTCTGTATAGCTTGTATACATTTTTTCTGTAGTCATAAGCAATTTGAGTGCTCGATTTAATTGGAATTTTTATTTTAAAATCCTTTTCAAAATCAAATCTTGCTGTTGCAGTAGCTATGAAGTTCTGAAAAACAGTTCTTTCATTACTTGTAGTGATTTCACCAGTGGTACTTCCATCTGCTGCTGCATTTGGATTAAGTGCTCCAGATAATGCATCTCTAGAAATGTTTACCAATGCGTTTTTATTAAACTGTTGATTTTCTACACGAAAAGTTGAATTGGTATTGTTATAATTGATACCATATTTAGCATCCAACTCTACAAATCTTGAAAACTTATAGTTGATATTAAAATTTTGTACAACATCAACTGACGGAATATTATTACTTGTATATTGAAATCTGTAGTTGGGATTACTTCCGTTAACTCCTGCAGCATCTCCTACATAAGTGCCATAATTTCCATCTAAGTCTTTTTGATCATAATCAGCAAAAGGGCGAGTATTATTTAAAGCAAATCCAATTCCTCTTCCTGATTGATCATTCAAAGTATTTTGAGTGTATATCAATTGAGTAGTTGAGGTGAGGGTTAACCCTTTAGCCAACTCGAACTGTAATTTTGATAAAAGGTTGGATCTAGAAAAATCACCATTATTTTTAAAATTACCTCTTTGCTTATTATTAGAAGCAGATAATAAAAAATTCAATTTCTCTTTATTCCCTGAAACTGTAATTGAATTGTTTAAAACAGATCCGTTTTCAAAAAACATTTTATAGTGATCAAAATATTTCAAGTTCTGATTATACTCTTTATTAGCAAAACTTGTAACATCCAAAGCATTGTATTGAACGTTTGAAGAGTATCTAAGGTTGGTTGGACTTACTGTTAAAGGCACTCCATTAACAGCAATAACTTCATTATTACCATTGGTAACGAAAGCGTGCTTATCAGCTTTACGCAAATTTCCTACATTCAATAATTCATTGGTAGTTGCACTTGAACTAAAATCAATATTGATTTTGCCAGACTTTGCCTTTTTAGTAAATAATTGAATTACACCATTTGCACCTTGTGCTCCATACAAAGATGCTGCAGCAGCACCTTGCACTACTTCTACACGCTCAATAACGTTAACATCAATTGAGTTAAGGTTAGTACCCGATACCTGGATACCATCAATTAAGATCATTGGAAAAGTACCACCTTGTACGGTATTAATACCTCTTAATAAAATATTTAGAGGCTGCCCAGGGTTACCATTGGTACTCGCAATTTGCGCACCGGCAATCTGACCAACTAATTGTTGACCAACATCACCTGTAGGTACTTTTACTTGATTGGCAACGTTTACGGCTTCTACAGAAACGCCGAGTTTCTTTTTAGAAGTTGCCACACCTACTCCTGTTACTACTACTTCATTTAAAGCTCTAGTATCTGTGTTGAGCTTAACC
>JAYVRC010000394.1:0-4689 GCA_043776615.1 Sphingobacteriia bacterium | reverse complement strand
GTAACTTATTTAAATAGCGGAGATTGGATTGAAAACTTAACTGCACTTGAATACAGTAATAGCGAATGGATAATTTTTCAGTACAATGAAAAAGACTTTGTAAAATCTGCAGCACCAATTGTTACAATGGAGAAAAAGTTGCCTCAGCTGAATGTTGTAACAGATGAAATTGCTTTATTCATTCACTCTTTAGCGCTACAATCATGAAAATTTTATATTCAGTTCAAGCAACAGGAAATGGTCATATTAGTAGGGCAATAGAGCTAATGCCTTTTCTGCAACAATATGGAGAAGTAGATGTTTTCTTGAGTGGCAATAATTCTCATTTAAACGCTGAGCTTCCAGTTAAATTCAGAAGTAAAGGGGTTAGTTTGTTTTATGGTAATAAAGGTGGTTTAGATTATTGTAAGATGTTGAATGATTTTAGTGTTAAGCGTATTTGGAATGAAGCGAAGGCTTTACCTGTTGATCAATATGATATTGTTTTGAATGATTTTGATAGCATTACTTCACTTGCATGTAAATTAAAGAATGTACCTAGTGTTGGGTTTGGGCACCAAGCAAGTTTCAGAAGTAATTATGTACCTCGTCCTTTAAAAAATGATTTTGCTGGAGAAGTTGTATTGAAACATTATGCAATATCTTCTGCTTATGTTGGGTTGCATTTTAAACAATACGATAATTTTATTTTCTCTCCAGTGCTTAAAAATAAAATTCTACATGCCGATGTGTCTAATAAAGTGCATGTTACAGTTTATCTTTCTCATTATAGCGATGAAGTAATAAAGAAAACATTGCTGCAAATACAAGGTATACGATTCGAAGTTTTTTCTAAAAAAGTAAAGCAGGTAACAGTTGAAAAGAATATTACTTTTATTCCAATCAGTAATGAGAATTTCACCAATAGCATGATATCTAGCCTAGGGGTAATTACTGGCGCAGGTTTTGAAACTCCAGCCGAAGCTTTGTACTTAGGAAAGAAATTAATGTGTTTGCCCATATTAGGTCAGTATGAACAACTTTGTAATGCCGAATCTTTAAAAGAATTTGGTGTTACTGTAATCAATAAAATGGAGAATGATTTTCATTTGAAAATCGAAAATTGGTTGAATAGTAAGACCTTAACTCAATTGTCACTTACCAATTCTTCATACGAAATTGTTCAGCATACAATAGAGTTGGCAAGAAGTTTAAAAACTAAAAATGTACTTGAACAGTTATTGTATGAGGATGATTTACAAGTGATGTTTTAAGGAATAGGGCATCAATTAATTTTCTCCTGCCAATAAAATTTGCCATGCATGAGCAGCTTTATTTTGGTTAAGTAATTCGGCTGCATAAATATGCAACTCCTTTTCCATTTCTGTTGGATTGATAGAATAATATTGAATGATATTTTTTAGTCTATCATCATAAAAACTAGGATCAATCAATGGTAGTTCTTTAACATTTGCTAACTGACCCAAATAATTTCCAGTAAGAATATTACTATTGCGAATGCTAGACGGCAATGCATCTACGCCAATACCTAATTCTGTATTGGGCTTTGTTACTTTAAATAAATTAGTACCATCAATTTTGCTATACCAATCCCCACCTAGCCTAGCTATATGATTCATTTTAGTTTGATCAATCATTGTTTTATCTTCATTCAAAATAGATTCATCCACATGAATACACAAAACTTCTGAAATTACTAATTGTCCAGCTCCACCTTGGTCACCTAAGCTTTTAATTTCAATTACTTTACATTCTAATTTAATTTTTGATTCCTTAACCATTGGAGGTTTAACTATAGATGCAGATTCTTTGGTAAATCCAGCTTTAATAAATTCATCAACTCCTTTTGGGAATTCACAACTAGATAAACTCATTTGTTGTACCATATCATAATCTACCATATTAATTACCACTTCGGGAACTTCTAAAACATTTTCTAATGTATGTTTTAATTTATTGTCTCTACCTTTTCTTGATGGAGAAAATATTACTATAGGAGGATTTGAGGAAAACAAATTAAAGAAACTAAAGGGACTTAAATTTACTTTCCCTTCTTTATCAATGGTACTTGCAAAACAAATTGGTCTTGGCGCAATAGTATGTTGTAGCCAAGCTTGCTTTTGCGGGATAGATAATTTTTCTACATTAATGATCATATTTTCTTTTTTGCTAGAATAGAAAATTCAGTTTCATCTTTTACTATGGTATTAATTAGTTTGCCTATTCCTTCAATTTCCATTTCAACTATATCTCCAGCTTGAAGCCATTGTTCAGCATAATTAGGGTCATTTAATTTTCCGGTTCCGTTTAATTCTAAAAAGCAACCAGTGCCTACAGTGCCACTGCCTATTACATCACCCGGATAAATATCAACTCCATAAGCACATCTTTCAACTATTTCAGCAAAAGTCCAATCCATTTGAGCCACATTACCTTCACTCACTTGAATTCCGTTAACCCAACATTTCATACCGAGATTCCAAGATTTGCCATTATGTCCTTCTTTGCAAGGAACTTCAAATTGTTCTAATTCATCTAGTGTAACCAAGCATGGTCCAATTACAGTAGAAAAATCTTTTCCTTTTGCTGGCCCAAGGTTTAATAGCATTTCTTCCATTTGCAATTTGCGGGCACTCATATCGTTCATGATCATTAACCCCCCAATAAAATTATCAGCTTCACTTGCCAGAATATTTCTGCCATGTTTGCAAATAACTATTGCAGCTTCTAATTCAAAATCTAATTTTTCAAAATGATCGGGCATACATTTTATATCACCAGCCCCTTGAATACTGTGGTGGTTAGTAAAATAAAATATTGGGAATTGATCAAATTCAGGTATCATCTCAACCTTTCTGTTTCTGCGAGCTGCAGCAACATGTTGCCTAAAAGCATAACCATCTCGGCAAGAAGTAGGAAATGGAACCGGAGCCAATAATTGAATATCATCTATGGCAATACCATTATCTGTGCTAATTCTGCCACTTTTAATAGCTGCTTCTGTTTGCTGAGCAATAGGAAAAAGATCATCCCAATACTGTAAAAACATATTCATGCTATTGGGCAATTCTGGATGCATTAAATCGCAATCGAATAGTAAACCATTTACTAAAAAAGCCAATTGATCGCGCCCTTCCGTCATATAAGAAACAAGCTTCATCGTATAGTTATTTATTGCACGAAAATAGGTTAAATGACTGCATTATCGGTTGTATATTTAGTGAATAATATTTATGTAATGCTTAGAAAGCTTAGTTATTTTTTGTGCTGTCTCTTTTTTATAAGTTCATTATTTGCGAGCGATAGTACTTGGATAAGAATTAACCAGCTAGGTTATTTACCAAAAAGCAGTAAAGTGGCAGTTTGGTGTAGTAAAAATTCCAAAAAGCCAATTCATTTTTTACTGATAGATGCAACTACAAAAAAAGTAGTTTTTACTGGAAATACTAGTAACAATTTTGGAAAGTACGGTCCATTTATTGCTACAAGTAGATTAGACTTTTCTTCATTTTCAAAACAGGGTAAATATTTTATTCGAGTAGCAAAAACAATTTCTCCCATTTTTGAGATAAATGAAACCGTATACAATGGTACTGCCGATTTTTGTTTACAATATATGCGCCAACAAAGAAGTGGATTCAATCCTTTTTTAAAAGATAGCTGCCATACTCATGATGGATATACTATGTATGCTAGTTCAGTTGGATTAAAAGATAGCACTCATATAGATGTATCGGGTGGCTGGCATGATGCAAGTGATTATTTGCAATACAGTTCTACTTCGGCAAATGCTACTTATCATTTATTGATGGCTTACCGCGATTTTCCTAATGTATTTAAAGATCTACATCTTTGGAATGGCTTATACGGTAAAAATAATAGAGCTGATGTGTTAGATGAAGCTAAGTGGGGACTAGATTGGTTAATTAAAATGCATCCCCATAAAGATTGGTTATTTAATCAATTGGGTGATGATAGAGATCATAGGGGTATGCGTATTCCTAAGGAGGATAGCTATTATGGGAAAGGATTTGAGCGACCAGTTTATTTTTTAAATGGTGAAATTCAGCAACGTGGAAAATTCATGAACAACACTACTGGCACTAGTTCTACTGCTGCTAAGTTTAGTAGTGCATTTGCTTTGGCTTCAACAATTTTTAAAGATGATGCTAATTTATATGCTCAAAAAGCAGCAAGCGCTTATCAATATGCGTATAAAAAATTAGGTGTAGCACAAACAGTTTCTGTGGTTTCGCCTTATATATATGCAGAAGACAATTGGGTAGATGACATGGAATTAATGAATGCTCAAATAAAAAATGTGGTAAATTCATTTGCTTTTGCTAAACAAGAGCCTGTTACTCCTTGGTTGGGAAAAGATACAGCTGCGCATTATCAATGGTATCCATTTATTAATTTAGGTCATTATGAATTAGTAAAACAATTAAAAAATACACAAAAAGATACAATCATCAATTTTTATAAAAACGGAATTAAAGCTGTTTGGTTTAAAGCAAAACAGAATGCATTTTATAGAGGAGTGCCATTTATTTGGTGTAGCAATAATTTAACGGTGGCTTTTGCCATGCAATGCAAATGGTATAGTTCACTAACTGGAAGCAAGGAATTTGATCAGTTGGAACAAGCCAATATTGATTGGCTATTTGGCTGTAACCCTTGGGGAACAAG
>JAYVRC010000393.1:0-4700 GCA_043776615.1 Sphingobacteriia bacterium | reverse complement strand
TGCCTGTTTAGAAGCATTTCCCCCCTCTGATAGAATATTTTTTAAATCCTTATAATTGCTAGCTAGTTCTTCTTGCTTCTGCTTATTGTACAATAAATCGGTTAGTTCTATTTTTAAGTTGAAGGTATTTAATTCATCTTGAATTAATTCTTTCACAACTAGTTTATCCATTATTAAATTTACCAGCGATATATATTTTATTTTAATCAGCAGTTTTATAATTTGATAACTTATTGTACTTCCTTTGTAGCAAACAATTTCTGGAACAGCAAATAAAGCTGTTTCTAAAGTGGCTGTTCCACTGGTAACCAATGCTGCTTTTGATTTTAGCAATAGTTCATAAGTGCTATTTTTCACTACACTTACATTTGGGTATCCTTTTAAGAATGGTTCATAAAACGAATCTTCTTGTCCTGGTGCTTTTGCAACTACAAACCTTTCATTCGGAAAATGACTGGTTACGCTTAACATAATAGGTAATTTCTTGGCAATCTCTTGTTTTCTACTACCTGGTAATAATGCAATTAAATTGGGGATATAGAATTTGGAATCTGGTTTATTTTCTTCAGTTTCTACATTCTTCAATTTAAAATTTTCAATTACTTCAATTAAAGGGTGACCAACATAATCTACTTTCCAGTCCCAGTTTTTTTGATAATAATCTTTTTCAAATGGGAGGATGCACAACATAAGGTCAATCGAAACTTTCATTTTCTTAACCCTGTTTGCCTTCCATGCCCATACTTGAGGAGAGATATAATAGACTACTTTAATTCCTTTCTTTTTTGCCCATTCGGATATGCGGAGATTAAAGCCTGGGTAATCTATTAAAATAAGCACATCTGGATTAAATTGAATAATGTCTTCTTTACAAAATTTTAAGTTAGCAAATATGGTAGGCAAGTTTTTCAATACTTCAGCAAATCCCATAAAAGCCAGATCACGATAGTGTTTTACCAATGTTGCTCCAGCTTCTTGCATTAAATCGCCGCCCCAGCATTGAATTTTAGCTGATTGGTCTTCTTGCTGCAATTGTTTAATGAGGTTGCTACCATGTAGGTCTCCGCTTGCTTCCCCTGCTATTAAATAATATCTCATAGATCCCCAAGGGAAGTTTATTTAGTGCAATTTACAACCGATTTTGGTACCTAAAATGAATACATTTCTTGAAAAATTGAGTTTAAAATAATAATAACTAAAAAAATAGTTGTTAAACTAAACAATTAGTTTATATATTTACAGTACAAATTAATTATACCATGAAACCCCTCACTAAAGCAGAAGAACAGATCATGCAAAGCATCTGGAGTTTAGAGAAAGCTTTTTTAAAAGATATTATAGATGCACAACCTGAGCCAAAGCCACACAATAATACGGTTGCCACCATTGTAAAGATTTTGGTTGATAAAGGATTTGTAGGAATAAAGCAAATAGGTAGGGTACATGAATATTTTCCATTGGTATCAAAAGACAACTATTCTTCTAGCACTATAAGAACTTTGGTGGATGGATATTTTGAAGGTTCTTTTGCTGATGCTGTTTCTTTTATGGTAAAACAAAAAGACATTAGCATAAAAGAATTAGAAATGCTATTACAAGAAATTAAAAAGTCTAAAAAATAAATCCCATGTTAACTACATTGTATTATTGCTTTCAGGTGATATTGTGCAGCACCATAATGATGGGGTATTATTGGTTGGTATTGCGGGATAAAAAATTTCACCAATACAATCGATTTTACTTAATGGCTATAGCGGTACTTTCTTTGATTGTACCATTGATTAAAATTCAATGGCAGCAACCTATTGAAGTCGATTCAACTATGTATTATTTACTTACTTCTGTAGCTAGTAATAATACAGAAATAGATATCAACTTACAATCTAAATGGTATAACCTTAATTGGCAGGCTTTGTTAACTGTTGTATACGCTACTGTTTCTTTAATACTATTAACTGGAATGGTTACTGCATTGATTCGTATTTATCGGTTATTAAAAAATAATTCTTGTAAATCGCTAGGAGAAGTTTTTGTTATTCTAACAAACGCCAACGGCACCCCATTTTCTTTTTTCAGTTATATTTTTTGGAATGATGCCATTGATTTAAAAAGTGAGTCGGGAAAACAAATTTTGCAACATGAACTTACCCATGTAAAACAAAAACATTCAATAGATAAATTACTTATTCAATTGGTATTGATAGTTGGTTGGTTCAATCCATTTTTCTGGTTAATTAAAAAAGAGATGGACATGATTCACGAATTCATTGCCGATCAGCATACCATCGAAAATGGCGATGCTGCTTCATTGGCCGAAATGTTATTGACTGCAGTTTATCCGCAACAACAATATTTATTGGTCAATCCTTTCTTTTTCTCACCTATTAAACGACGAATTCAAATGATAAAGAATAATTCAACCCCAAAATATAGTTACATGCGCAGACTAGTTATTTTGCCTTTATTGGCAATTTTAGTGGTATTATTTGCATTTAGAAATAAAGAAAATACAAAACCTATTTCTATGGGTACCTTAATTGAAAATATTGCCGATGTAGTTAAAGAGCAAAAAGAAAAATACACCGGAAAAATTCAGTTAAAAGAAATTGGATTGAAGCAATCATATACAATTGTAATTAATCCTGGTCATGGTGGAAAAGACAGAGGTGCTATAGGTGTAGATCTTAAAACAACTGAAGCTGAATTAACACTTTCGTTGGCTAAAGTGATAAAAGAAATAAATACGAATGAAAAAATCGATATTGTATTAACAAGGGATAATGATGTATATCAATCTGTAGTTGATGTAAGCAATTTTGCCAATCAGCAAAAAGCAGACCTATTTGTGTCATTGCATTATAATACTGCTTCACCTGTTAAACAATCAGGTAAACCTAGTAAGGAAAATCCAGCAAATGGAGCTGAAATTTATATCTATCCAAATTCAGCTATAAATGAAAATAATTATTTATTAGCTAATTCAATTGCCAATAAAATTAATCAGTTGGAAATTCCTTTTAATGGAATTAAAACCAGAAAAGAAGGTATTTATGTGTTGAAAAATGCAACTTTTCCAAGTGTTTTATTAGAAGCAGGATATTTATCCAACACAAAAGATTTAAAAATTATCAAAGAATCAAATTATGAGAAGGACCTTGCAGTTTCTATCTTGAACGGAATACAGCAATATCTATTTCTAAAAGAAAATATTACTAAAGTTAAAGACACAATTATTTTAAATAGTGATTCTGTTTATGTAGTTCCTGTTGATAAAAAAATAACCATTATTTCTCCTAATGGAACTAGTAGTTTTTCTGGAAATAGCAAAGCTGATTTTACTAAAGAAAAAAATGAAAAATTTGGTGTAGCAGGATCTGTAAATGCAGTTTATTATTTGGATGGGAATAAAGTAGATTATAGTATTATAAATGAAATAAACCCTAGTGCAATCAAAAGCGTTAATGTATTGAAAGGTTCTTCTGCTGTTGCATTATATGGAGATGAAGGCAAAAATGGAGTGGTTGAGATTAATTCTAAGAAAGATAATCAATCTGAAGCGAGAAAAATTCCGCTTTCAATTACTGTCCGAAAAAGAATTGATGATTCTAGCAAAGCAAATCCATTGTATATAGTTGATGGTAAAATACTGCCACAATCAGCTGTTAATTCTATCTCTCCAAATACTATAAAAAGTATGAATGTAGTAAAAGGCGAAAATGCAGTTAAAATGTATGGTAGTGCAGCTAAAGATGGTATAATTGAAATTACATCAAAGAACTTAGATATTAAACAAGGGTTTCCATTAATAGAAGATAAACCAAGAGTTACTGTTGTTGGGAAAAAAATTAATGGAGTTGTTGATGAAAGTGCAACTAATATAAACAACAACAAAATTGTAGTGGAGAAGAATAGTAGTGCTTCAAAAGATATTAATAATTTTATTAAAAAACATCCAGATATTTCAGGAATAGAATGGAGACATAGTCCATTAAGGATGAGTGTGAAATTTAATGATGGAAGTGAAGAATCTTATGATTTTACCAATACAGAAAGTAAAAAGCGTGCAGAGAAAAAATACGGAATTATTCCTGTTCCTCCACCGCCTCCACCTCCTAGTAGTTCAAAAATAGTAGAGGTTAAACCATTGAATAATGAAGTACAATACGATAAAGTGTTTACAGTAGCTCAAGTACCAGCTTCATTCCCTGGTGGTAAAGATGCTTGGCAAAAATATTTAGATAGAAATTTAAATAGAGATATTCCTGTTAACAAAGGTGCGCCTGCAGGAAAATATGTTACAACTATAGAGTTTATCGTAGAATTAGATGGAACATTAGCCGATATAAAAATTGCTACCAATCCTGGTTATGGGACAGGAGAGGAGGCATTGAGAATAATTGCGAATGGACCAAGATGGGTACCTGCCTCACAAAATGGGAAAATAGTTATTTCTAAAGTAAAGCAAAATATTACTTTTCAAATTTCGGAAGATTAATTTACCCAAACCATTTAAAACCTAATGTAATAATTGCATAACCGCAAGTGGCAATAAAAATGCCTTTTGCGGTTTTGTCTTTTTGTTGATTCACAAAAATGGTGAAGATGACTGCATTGGCCATTAATGAAACACTGATGATTCCGCTAAGTAATGATTTTTGCATATTCAATACTTGTAAAAATTCGTTGAATGAAAACAACCG
>JAYVRC010000392.1:0-4723 GCA_043776615.1 Sphingobacteriia bacterium | reverse complement strand
AAGCAATACCCTGCATCATTAATTGCCATTGAAAAAGAAATATTGGTGGGCGAAATGCGAAAGCGATTCGACATATTAGTTTACAAAAATTCAAACCCTTGGATGGTGATTGAATGTAAAGAAATGCAAACTCCTATTAATGATTCGGTAGTAAAACAAGTGATGGGTTATAATATAAATTTGCAAGTTCCCTATTTAATTATAACAAATGGCAATGATACTTTAGGCGTTCATATTAAAGAAGCATTGATTTCATCTTTAGAAAATATACCCGATTATGTTTAATATATCTAACATGCTTATTTTATTAAAATACATTAGCTTAAAAATATTATTGTGCTTTTTTTGTTTTATAACTATTATTAATGCCAATGCACAAATTCTGAATATTGACAAATCAGATACATCAGACTATATAAAAAAATTCAATATTAAATTCAATTTTGCTACTGGTTTGGAGGTAGATAAGCAGAAAATAACTTTATGGGACGCGACAAATACTGCAGAGTTAATGGTTCAAAAGAACAAGGAGTTATTCATTTTTGCTGGTAGTTCTCGCATTACCTACAATGGCCCAGATGATATTCTAAACGCTGGATATTTACATTTACGATACAGGCATAATTATAAAAATAAATTTCAGCCTGAAACATTTATACAGTATCAATGGGACAATAAGCGGGGGTTGGTTTACAGAAGATTGGGTGGTATGAATATTAGGTACAATATTTGGCGTGGAGATAAATGGGATTTTAATGCAGGTCTTGGGCTGATGTATGAAGAAGAGAAATGGAATTACGACGGAGTAGATTCATCAAAAATTTCTCCTAATCCAAAACCAATAATTAATAATTTAATTAAATTGAATAGTTATATTCGTTTTGATTGGAAACCAAATCAAAACAATGATATTGCAATCAACATATTCATTCAAACTAGAACTTCAATTTTTCAACCAAGAATTGCTCCACATATACAATGGAATATAAATGCAGGAAAGCATATTGCATTTAGCATAAGTTTGTCTGGAATTTATGATATTGCCCCAGTAGTTCCTATAGATCATTTTTACTATAGTTTTTCTAATAGCATCATTGTTAAAATATAATAGCCCCCCGAAACTCGAGAGGCTATTACATTCAGATTGAAAAAATACTAAGGGAAAATTCCTAATTCAGTATAAGAAGTTCCAACTTTATTAATTGCACAAACATAAGCGGCTGTTCTCATATCTGGTATTTCAGGATTCTTATTCCATATATCCATAATTTCTCTAGTGGCTGTAATCATTGTTTCTTCTAATCCACTATGCACTAAATCAACTTCTTCTGGTCCGTGTAAAATAAATTTACGTTCGGCATCGGTAACTGATTTGCCAGTAAGGGTTTCAATTTGACTTAAAATATGCGTATTCATATTCTCAGTAAATCTTTTTTCCATTCTACCGTAACGAACATGACTCAAGTTTTTTAACCACTCAAAATAAGAAACAGTTACCCCGCCAGCATTTAAGTACATATCAGGAACAACCAGCACTCCTTTTGATACGAAAATATCATCAGCTTCTGGAGTTAACGGTCCATTTGCAGCTTCACCAATAATTTTTGCTTTTACATTATTGGCATTGGTTCCGTTAATTACATTTTCTAAAGCTGCAGGAATTAATATATCACAAGCCAATTCTAAAACATCATTGCTTTTTGCTAGGTTGGTTGACCCCGGAAAATTTAAAATAGATCCTGTTTTATTTTTATGTTGAAAAACTTCTTCTTCATTTAGTCCACTTTCATTAAAAATTGCCCCATCATGTTCTGCTATTGCAATTACTTTGGAACCATGTTCACGGAAAAATTTTGCACTATGATACCCCACATTGCCTAACCCTTGAACTACAACTGTTTTGCCTTCAACTCCAACTGTTAATCCAAGTTTTTTCATTACATCAGGCATGTTACAAACTTCTCTAATTCCAAAGAATACACCCAAACCAGTTGCTTCTTTTCTACCCCTTACTCCGCCTTGTGTAATTGGTTTGCCAGTAACACAACCAGCAGCATCAATATCACCAGGCTTTAAAGAAGAATAAGTGTCAACTATCCAAGCCATCTCACGTTCACCAGTTCCATAATCGGGTGCAGGAACATCTATTCCTGGTCCAATAAAATTTTTCTTCACTAATTCACTAGTATAACGGCGAGTAATTTTTTCTAACTCATATACACTATGTTTTTTAGGATTAATTTTTATTCCACCCTTACCTCCCCCGAAAGGCACATTCACAATAGCACATTTGTAGGTCATCAACGATGCCAATGCCATTACTTCATCTTGGTTTACTTCATTGCTAAAACGAATGCCTCCTTTACAAGGAGATTTATGCTGTGAATGTTGTACACGGTAGGCTTCAATTACTTCAATTCTACCATCATCCATTTTTACTGGAAAACGCATACTGTAAATACTATTACAGGCTTTGATTTGCTCAAGCAGTCCTTTCTCCCAAGTAGTAAACTTGGCTGCTTTATCGAAGCTTTTTTCAACACTTTGAAAAAAACTGTACGCATGTTGATTTGACATTGGCAATCGTTTTTATATATTTATTACACTTTTAAAAAAAATACTTATTTATGTTGATGCTCTTTTTCTAATCGAGTTATTTTTCGATCAATACTATTTACATAAGCAAACAACCCTATTAAAATTATTACAACTACACCCATCACCACAAAAATCTTTCCATTACTTCTCATAACATCCTGTTCGGGTGCAGACTGCGCCTGAATGGTTGAGTTACAAATAAACAGGAGTGTTCCAATAATAGAAAGGCTAATTTTATTCATTTGAAATTTTATGTTCGGCTAATAATATATACCTAATTTTTAGGGTACTAATCCATACACCTAATAAAGTCCACCCAATAACTGCAGGATAAAAAACAGTTCTCATTTGCATGTCCATATCCTTTCCGTTAATACCAGGATTACCTTCACTTCCTTGACCGCCAGGATGCAATGATTCAGTTAATCTTGGCAAAATCCATAATGTAGGAAAGAGCATAAAAAATGCAAAAATATTATATACCGCTCCTATTCTAGCTTTCTTTTCATCATCATTCATACTACCTCGAAGTACAAAGTAGGCTAGATAAATTAATATAGCAATAGCCGCTCCATTTTGCTTAGGATCTCCGCTCCAAGGACTTCCCCATTGATAGTTTGCCCAAAAAGAACCAGTAATTAAACCAAGCACCCCAAATACTACACCACTGTTTGCAAAGGCAGCTGAATATGCATCATTCTTAATTGTTGGATTTCGCAGATACCTGATTGCATAAATTACGGAGACCAACAATAGAATCATCATTCCAAACCACATTGGAACATGAAAGAAAAAATTTCGGATAGATTCCTGCATTCTATCGTCGAGCTTAGGCACTTTTACAAAGAATCCATAAACACAGGTATAAAGCAATAAAACAAACGACAATAATTTCCACCAATTTTTACGAATCATATGAGTTTTTTTGGAAAGCCTATCTCCTCATTATAGCGAGGCAAAATTAGGTAAAACGGAAGCAATAATGCGAATCATTGTGTAAAAAATACCCTCAAAATATCATTTCCGCTTAACTTGTGGAGAGTATGTACAAAAGCCTTTTGCAAATTGAGGATTTATCGGTTTCATTTGATGGTTCAACTGGTTTGAAACCTGCTATAAACAACATTAATATTCAGGTAAATAAGGGTGAAATTGTTGCAATTGTTGGAGAATCGGGATCTGGCAAATCCATTACTGCTTTGTCTATTTTAGGACTATTAGCTAGTCCACCTGCACAATTTACCAATGGCAGCATCAATTTTAGTAATGATGGCTCCAATCTTGATATTTTGCGGATTTCAAAAGCAGATTTAGCTGCATTAAGGGGAAATAAAATAGCAATGATTTTTCAGGAACCTATGACTTCTCTCAACCCTGTTCTTACTTGTGGGTTTCAAGTGATGGAAGCAATTCAAACACATGTAGGATTATCTTATAAAGAAGCAAAGGCTAAAACCATTGCATTATTTGAGAAAGTTAAATTACCAGAACCTTTGGTAATTTTTAATAGGTTCCCACATCAAATAAGTGGTGGACAAAAACAGCGGGTAATGATTGCAATGGCAATTAGTTGTGAGCCTGACTTATTAATTTGTGATGAGCCAACTACTGCATTAGATGTAACTGTTCAAAAAAATATATTGGAGCTGATTAAATCGCTTCAATTAGAAAATAACATGGGCGTTATTTTTATCACGCATGATTTTGGTGTTGTTGCCCAAATTGCACAAAAAGTAATTGTTTTATACAAAGGAAAAATTGTAGAAGAAAATACCACTTCAGCATTATTTAACAATCCACAACATCCATATACAAAAGCATTACTTGCTTGCCGTCCTGCATTGCATCCAAAGGGACAAAGACTGCCAGTAGTAAGTGATTTTATGAAAGAAGATGAGTTTGCAAATATGCAAATAGATGTTTCAAAAGAATCAACCACAAGTCAACAGGAGAAAGCATCTTCTACTATTTTGATGCATGTAGAAAACTTATCGGTTCACTTTCCTACTAAAACAAACTTCTTTGGTAAGCCCATTCAGTTCACCAAAGCAGTAGATGATATTAGCTTTGATATTTATGAAGGTGAAACGCTAGGGCTTGTTGGTGAATCTGGTTGCGGAAAAAG